>JAKDMP010000009.1 GCA_030452225.1 Gammaproteobacteria bacterium | reverse complement strand
TGCAGCCTGTGTAAATATGCCCCGCGTCATGAACGAACATTCCTCTGCAGGTTCCCCCCGCGGCCTCCCCGTCCAGGCTCGCGTTTACCGTGCCCACGAACTTCCCTGCCGGAACGTCCAGTTGAATATGGACATCCTTGAAGTCCATGACGATCCCCATCACGGGATACAGGCATTTGTAGACACTTTCCTTGGCGCTGAAAACAACCTTGGCAAGATCGTACGAATCAGCGGTCCGGGCACTGCGGCATGCTTCCTTTTCATGCGCATCGCAAACCAGATCAACCACATCCCTATTCAGTCCTGTATCCTTCTCGACGTCCACGCCCAGGCTTTCCAACCCCGGCATCCGGCGGCAGAGGGACACGACGCATACCTGATCGGCATGGCTGATGCTTCCGACGATTCCTTCCGGCCAAATGGGGGCGCCGTGCTTGTCTTTACCGATTGTCACATCAGCGTCGAACCCGAGTTGTCTCAGAATACTGCGAGCACAAGTCCTGCCCGCGGTGAATTCACGGCGACGCTTGTCCACCGCATTACGGATGATTATCTCCTCTTCGGGGACAAGCTCCGCTCGCCACATCCAGGGTGCGGCAACTTCAGTGACTACGTTTTTCGGGAAAAGGCTGCTCAGCCCGGTATCGATTTCCCGGGCCACCGCTGTTTTTTCGTTCACTTCATCTCGCACCGGATATCCCCACCATCAGGACAAGAATACAGTATCAAGGGAAAATGGCACTTACTTTACACCGGAAACCCCATATTTCGTCATGCCGGCGAAGGCCGGCATCCAGTGAGAATGCGGTGCGAAGCACCCCTGACCTCTTGTTTTTGTGCGCTTGGCGCGCCATCCTGACTAGATTCCGGCCTTCGCCGGAATGACGGGAATAGTATGCGATATTGGCTAAAGTAAGTGCCATTCGTATCAAGCGATACTTTCGTTCTGCTCGCAGAGGCATGTGTACCGAGCGTTTGATGCGCCCACTGTCATTCACCGTTTCGATGAACCCGGGGCGTTGGCGCCTTGTTGCGTCGAGCGATCGTGAAAGCGGTTCCGGCGGCGCTCGAGCGCAGATACGGGCTTGCCGCCGGCGAGCAGAACCAAAGTTTTCAACGGCTTGTGACCGGCCCTCAATCCCCGGAGCAGATATCGCCGCCCCGGACGGACATGACGGCGATCGAGCAGGCAGCGCCCAAGACGATAGTCGGCAGCGGCCTGCGCACGTCGGAGCAGGGCTCGCGACGGGCCGTCACCGAAGAAGCGGCTGGCGCGAAGATTTTCCAGTATACGCTGCCGTGTCACCGCAAGCCGTAACGATCCACCGACCCTGGTGAGTTGATCGGGGCGCCCTGTTTCACGCACGAATCCAACATGATCGAGGTACCCGCCCATACCGGTCAAGTTCAGGCGGGCCATGAAATCCCAGTCCTCACCCCACCATAAGCGCTCGTTGAATCCGCCGGCAGCAAGCGCGGCTCGGCGATGCATGACGACACCGGACAGAAAGAACAAGTCGTCATACAGTTCGGTTTCGGAAAAATCTCCGATTACAAGCTTGCACGGTCGCTCATCCATATCCTCAGGCGGGTTGACCTGCACTGTCCATTTGACGCTTTCCCTGAAGACATCGGCCATCCAACCGAGATTATTCCCCAAGTGGGCATGTCGGTCGCAGCGACCTGTGAACGTTGTGATACAGTCGCCGTCCAGGGCCACAAACCGTATCTTCGGAACTGCGCGAAGCGCCGCGCGCGCAAATGCCAGCGCACGAGGAAGCAACCTGTCGTCGGAATCCAGAAACAGGATCAGGTCACTGCCGGCGGCAGCCAGTCCGGCGTTGCGGGCGGCCGAGGGGCCGGAGTTGCGACGCAGGGAAAGAAGTCGTACCCGTGAATTCTTCGTGTATTCTGCAGATAACGCCTGCGTGGAGCCGTCTGTGGATGCATCATCTACGATGATGACCTCCAGACCGTCCGCCGGCACATTGGACAGCACGCTGGACACGGCACGCACGGTCAGTTCCCCGCGATTATGGGTCGGGATGATTACGCTACATGTAGCGAGTTGTTCTGACATGGGCGTTTTGGTACAGGTTTTCGACGATGTGCGGCCTCGTTTACATTGGATGATTGCCACTCGGAATACGGGGCCAGCGGTGTTGCTTCGTTATATGCGAGGGTTTCGCCTTCCATCCCGATTTTCGCCCCTCCTCCCGCGCTCTTCATGTCGCGTCGATAGTATACAACCCGGTAGCGTTCCAGGATCAATCGAAAAAATGACCACTGGAATGCAGCCGGATACGACGATCCGAATGCATAGTGATTGACCCGAATGGCACTGACTCAAGGAAGGTCTGATCAATCCCATTTCCGTCATTCCCGCGCAGGCGGGAATCCAGTAAATTCAATGTGTTAGATTCCCGCTTTCGCGGGAATGACGAATAAATCAGAGTTTCCTTAAGCGAGGATCGCATACTACCGGCGTCAATTCGGACGCCGCAAAGCGGCGATCCGGACTGCGCAGGCGGAACGCCGGAGCGAACATGCGCGCAGCGCATGGCCCGAAGGGCGAGCGACGCAAGTCGCGAGTAATCCAGTAGCAATTATGGAATCCCGCCCGGGCGGGATGCGTATTCTGACTGGGTTCCCGCCTTCGCGGGAACGACGGGTCTGGGTGAAGGCGTCCGTGCACCCCCACACAATGGAAATACCTATGAAAGCAGACTTGACACGGACTGTGAGAGGGCGGATAAGCGCCAGCGCATCCGCATCGATAGTGTCCATGAGCACGGTGGATGCGCTTTCGCTTATCCACCCTGCCCCCGGATTGGGTTGTTTTTCAACAGCCTGTCAGGGCGGGAATAGGGCTGAAGATCACCTTCGGCGGTGCTTTACGGATTTGGGACGTAGATTCCCCCGACAGCAGTGCGCTTTTGCAGGAATGACGGCTTATCGTCGTTGTCCTTGGCAACTCGCTGATACCAATAGCTATTTGCCGGAGATAGACCAAAGTTTATTGCCGGTTGGGTGGCAAATCAGAAAGATTCAGGAATTTACCTAATAGCCCATCGGCGTCGGTCGTGAAAATATAGTGCTTGCGGTGCAAGCGGGCATGCATGACATCCATCGGAATTTCCAGGGAATTGCGGCGGGTGCCGGTTGCCCGCGGTTCCGGTTTGGCTGCACGGAAATTCCGTTACGAGCAGCTTCGGAACCGAAGCGAAGGGCACCGGGAACAGGGAGTGACGAACATGAGTGCGCTTGGTGAATCGGTCGGTAGGGATTCTGTCTTGGCTGTTCCGCACGAGACGTCGCTGGACACCGCGACGTTTCCGGAACGGTATCGCAAGCCGCGAAAACCGGTTTTTCTCGACGGCGTCATGCAGGGCTGGAGCGCGGTCGGCAAAATCACCCCGGAGTACCTGCGCCGCACGTACCCGGACAAGATCGTGCACGCCGGCAATCCGGGCAAAGACTACCGCATGGCCGACATGATGGATCTGATCGAGGCCTCGACGCCGCAACGTCCCTCGCCCTACCCCTGTGCCATGCAACTGGTGGCGGAAATTCCGGAACTCATTCCCGACCTGCCGCGGCGCTTCGAGCAGTCCCTCCCGCATCGCCAGGACAACCCGTTGCTGCTGTCGCGCCTGTTCAATCCGATCACCAACCGACCGACGCTGTTCTTCTCGGGCGACGGCTGCGACTACCCCATCCTGCATTACGACATCAAGGACATGCACACCTGGGTATGCCAGTTGTACGGGAAAAAGGAATACGTGCTGTATCCACCGGGACAGGATGAAAACATGTACGTCAAACCCGACCGGCCGGCCGAGTCGGAAGTCGTCAACGCCTACGACCCGGACCTCGATCGTTATCCGCTTCTGGGCAAGGCGAAATCCATCCGCGTGACGCTCGAGGCCGGCGATGTGATGTTCATGCCGTGCCACTGGTGGCACGTCACGCGAACGCACGGTGGCTCGATATCGTTCAACTTCGATCAATTGGCGGCGGACAACTGGGCGGACTTCACCCGCTACATCCTCCACGAAAAACGCCTTTCCGGCTGCCGCGGTGGCAAATACACGATCTGGCAGACCTACTTCGCACTGCTGGGGCCCTGGATGCGGCTGACGGAGCTGCTGGGCGGCAACCGTCGGCGCCAATGGCCGGGGGCAAGATGAACCGCAACCCGTATGTCGAGCATTGCGGCCCGACGAGGCCGCCGTCATGAGCGCCGTCATCGAGCCCCTTGCAAAAACCGGCGTCGCCGGTCACAGCGTGCCGGAGGTCGAGCGCCGCAGCGCGCTCGGCGCGCGCGAATTCGTCGCAAAGTACTTGCGGCCGCGCCGGCCCGTGATCCTCACCGATGCGGCCGCCGCCTGGCCCGCGTACAACCGCCTTACACCGGATCATTTTCGCCGCCATCACGGCGAAAAACGCATTACCATCGAGGGGCGCGAGTGGCGGCTGGACGAGCTGATCGACACGCTCGAGGCTTCCACGCAGGACCAACCCGGCCCCTACCCCTGCAAGTTCGCCGTGGTGCAGGATTTCCCCGAACTGTTGCCCGAGGTCAGCCCCCGCATTGCCTACAGCCTCCCGGACCGCCAGAACAGCGCGCTGCTGCCGGACCAGGTCTTCAGCGGCGTCAACAACCTGGAAATCTTCTTCGGCGGCCCCGGCGGGCGCTTCCCCTACCTGCACTACGACGTCCTGCACCTGCACGCCTGGATCACGCAATTGCACGGGCGCAAGGCATTCACGCTGTTTCCCCCCGACCAGAAACGCCTGCTGTACATCAATCCGGACATGCCCTGGCAATCGAGCATCGAGAATCACCAACAACCGGATTACCGGCGCTACCCGCTGTTCAAGCAGGCGGCATCGCGCAGTGTCGTAATCGAGCCGGGCGAAACGTTGTTCCTGCCCTGCGGCTGGTGGCACACCGCGCGCAGCCTGGAAATGACCATTTCCATTGCCTTCGACCAGCTCGAATCCGGCAACTGGCGCGATTTCAAGCGCGACTTTGCGATCGAACACCGCCATGGCCGGCCGGCCTTGACCGCCGCGGTGCGCGCCTGGCTCGCGCTCGCCGGCCCATTGTTGCGCCTGATCGAAACGGCGGGAGGCGGCCGCAATACTCATTGGAAAACGCGCTGACGATGGCGGGGAAGGTCTTCATTCCAGGAGTTCTGGCCGACCGGCCGCAACCGGCGGAGCGGCATGCGCCCGCACTGGAATGCGGCGCCGAGTTGCTCGACTACGAACGCCTGGCCCGGCGCGTGCAGGCGTTGGCCGCCAACCTCGCAAATCAGGGCGTGGCAAGCGGTTCGCGGGTGGCACTGGCCGCCCGGCGCGACACCGAAACCTATGCCGCCATGCTGTCGCTCCTTGCCTTGGGGGCGGCCTACGTGCCGCTGGATCTCGCCTATCCCGCCGCGCGCCTCACGGCCATGCTGGAAAGCGCCGAAGTCGATTTCGTAGCCGGCAGCGGCCCGGCCCTGGCGAGCCTGCCGGCGCATGCGGTGCGCACACTGGCCCTGGAGTCCGATGACACGGTCGGGGACGCGCCGGCGCTGCCGCAAATCGCTGCCGCCCGCCTTGCCTACATCCTGTTCACCTCCGGCTCCACCGGCACGCCCAAGGGCGTAGCCATGCCGCGCGCCCCGTTGACAAGACTCATCGACTGGCATCGGGCGCATCCGCGGCTGTCCCAACCGGCGCGCACCCTCGCCTTCGCTCCGATGTCCTTCGACGTGCATTTCCAGGAACTGCACTCGACCCTGGCGACCGGCGGCTGCCTGGTGTTGATCGACGAGGCCGTGCGCCGCGACCCGGCAAGCCTGCTCGATGCGCTGGATGCCCACCGCGTCGAGCGCCTGTTTCTGCCCTACGTCGCCTTGCAGATGCTGGCTGACGCGGCCCGACGAAGCGGGCGCGTGCCGCGAACGCTCACCGACGTCATCAGCGCCGGCGAGACGCTGCGCATCACACCGGCCATTCGCAGCCTGTTCCGCGCCCTGCCCGGCGCGCGCCTGCACAATCACTACGGGCCGACCGCAGCCCACGTCGTCACTGCGCTGCAACTCGACGACGACCCGGACGCCTGGCCCGAACTGCCCTCGATCGGCAAGCCGCTGCCGCATGTGCAACTGGCCCTGCGAAGGTCCGGCGATCTTGCCGACTTGCCGGCAGGCCAGGGCGAACTGTGGATTGGAGGCGATTGCCTCGCCGACGGCTACATCGGCCAGCCACGACTCACCGCACAACGCTTTGTCGAAAACCCGGAAGGTTTGACGGGCCGCTGGTTTGCCAGCGGCGACCTGGCATGTCGCGACGGCGAAGGCAACTGGCAATCCTTCGGGCGGATCGATACGCAAACCAAGATCGACGGTTTTCGCGTCGAGCCGGCCGAACTGGAAGTGGCACTGCTGGGCCAGACCGCCGTACAGGCCGCGGCGGTCGATGCACGCGAATTACCGGCAGTGGGACGGCAACTGGTGGCCTGGGTGGTGCCGGCGGCCGGCGCCGAGGCCGCCGTGCTGATCGACGAGTTGCGCAAACGGTTGCGCAGGATTCTGCCCGTTCACCTGCAACCGGCGCAGATTCATGCCATCGAAGCCCTGCCCAAAACCCCCAGCGGCAAAATCGACCTCAAGGCCCTTGCGATCCCCGACGCCACGGCCGACATCCACCAGGCAGCCGATCCCCTGACTCGCGTGATCCGGGCCTGGTCGCAGTTGCTCGGATACCCGGACATCGATCCGGACGCGAACATGTTCGATCTCGGCGCACGCTCCCTCAGCGTGGTGCGCCTCTTGTCGCTCCTCGAGGCGAGCGGTGCGGCGGGGCTGGAAGTCGCCGACGTCTATGCCGCGCCCACGCCGCGCGGGCAGGCCGCCCATCTCGCCGGCGCCGGCAACGAACGCGACGCACTCGATGCCGCCGGCCGCCGCGGCGCACGCCAGCGTGCAGCCTTTGCAAGCATGCGACCCGACGCCCGCAGACACCATGCCTGAGGAGCGCAACATGTCCGGTATCGCCATAGTCGGTATGGCCGTGCGCACGCCCGGCGGCGTGGCGGACCTGGAGTCCTTCTGGCAAATGCTGATCGAGGGCCGCGACTGCATCACGCATTTCAAGGATGACGAGATCGATCCGCTGGTTCCCGAAGAGGTGCGGCGGGATCCGCACTTCGTTGCCGCCCACGGCATACTGGAGGACGCCGAGGATTTTGACGCCGGCCTGTTCGGCATGTCGGCCAACCAGGCGCGGCTCCTGGATCCGCAACAACGGGTATTCCTGCAGCTGTGCTGGCACGCGTTCGAGCATGCCGGCATGGATCCGTTTCGAAGCGACGCAAAAATCGGCGTGTATGCCGCAAACGCCAACAACACCTGGCTCCAGGTGTTGCGCCAGACAATGCCCGAGCTGATCGAACGCAACGGCGAATTCGCCGCCATGCTCGCCAACGAAAAGGATTACATCGCAACACGCGTTGCCCACCAGTTCAACCTCAAGGGCCCCGCAATCGGCGTGTACACCGCCTGCTCGTCCTCGCTGGTTGCGATTGCCCAGGCTTGGTACGCGCTGATGAATTACCAGTGCGATGCCGCTCTTGCAGGCGGCGCCTTCGTGGGTTTCCCCCAAGCCAGCGGCTATATCGGCGTATCCGGAGGCATGGAATCACCGGACGGCAGTTGCCGGCCGTTCGACGCCAATGCCGGCGGCACCGTGTTCTCCTGCGGCGCCGGCTGCGTGGTGTTGAAGCGCCTGGAGGATGCCCTCGAGGCCGGCGATACCATTCATGCCGTGATACGCGGTGTCGGCGTCAACAACGATGGCGCGGAGAAGGCCAGCTTCACCGCGCCCAACCCGGCCGGCCAGGCGGCTGTCATCCGCATGGCGCTGGCACAAGCCGGCGTCCCGGCCGCCAGCATCGGCTATATCGAGGCACACGGGACCGGCACCACGCTGGGCGATCCGATCGAGGTCGCCGCGCTCCGCGATGCCTTCGCCCTGGACGGCAAGCCCGCCAACTGCGTGCTGGGTTCGGTCAAGGGCAACATCGGGCATTTGATCGCGGCTGCCGGCGTCGTCGGCCTGATCAAGGCGGTGCTGTGCCTGGAGCATGGACAAATCCCGCCCACCGTTCATTTCCGCAAGCCCAATCCGCGCATCAACCTCGACGCCACGCCGTTTCGGGTAGCCGGCGAGACCTGCGACTGGCCGCGCGGCGATACCCCGCGGCGCGCCGGCGTCAGCTCCTTCGGCGTCGGCGGCACCAACGCGCACGTGGTGCTGGAAGAAGGCCTGCCGCAGCGCGCATCAGCCACCCGGCGCAACCAACACATCCTGCCGCTTTCCGCCAAGGGGCAGGAAGAACTGGAATCGCTCGCGCAACGCATGGCCGACAAGTTGGCCGAGCCTGCCTCCGAGCCGTTGGCCGATGTGGCCTGGACCCTGGCGCAGGGCCGCCAGCTCTTGCCGTTGCGCTGCACGGTCGTCGCCCGCGATGCGCAGGATGCGGCACGGCAACTGCTCAAGCCGCTGCGCACCGGCAAGGCTTTTCCTGCACCGCAGCGTATCTGGCGTACTTCGGACGATGGGCTGTCCAGTCGAATCTACCCTTCCGGCCCGCGCCGGATTTGGCTGTTTCCCGGCCAGGGATCGCAATACCCGGGCATGGCGAAAGCCCTGTGGCGCGAGGAGCCCGATTTCCGCCAGGCACTGGAACCGTTACTGGACGTTGCCGACAGCATCGACGCCGACCTGCGCGCCCTGTTGCTGGACGCCGACCCGAACGACGACGAAGCCGCCCTGCTGCTCGCCCAGACCAAACGATCGCAACCGGCGCTATTCTTGATGAGCTACGCGATGGCGCGCACGCTCGAAGCGTATGGGATCGAACCCGATGCCATGATCGGCCACAGCATCGGCGAATACGTGGCGGCTTGCCTGGCCCGCGTGTTCGACCCCGAACAGGCGCTGAAGCTCGTGGCAAGGCGCGGCGCGCTGATGCAGGCGCAGCCTCCCGGCGACATGGTGGCCGTACAAGCCACGGTCGAAGACTTGCGTCCCCACCTGACCGAGGGCATCGACATCGCCTGCTACAACGCCGAGTCGCTGCAAGTGATTTCCGGGGCTCACGAGGCCATGCAGGCCCAACTGGCCGAACTGAACCGGCTGGAACTGCGCGCCATTCCCCTCCAGGTCAGCCATGCTTTCCATTCCCCGCTAATGGAAGGAGCGCTGCCGGCATTCGCCGAAGCCGTCGCCGCGGCCAGGCCGGTGCCCCCCGAACGCGACTTCTACGCCTGCCCGGACGGCAAGCCCATTAGTGCCGGGCAGGCCACCGACCCGGCCTACTGGGCCGGCCAGATCCGCCAACCGGTGCGTTTCGCCGACAGCCTGCGTCATGAACTGTCCGGCGACGGCTCGAGCCTGCTCATGGAAGTCGGGCCCGGCCATGCGCTATCGACATTGGCGCGCGCGGCGCGGGGCGGCGACGGCGAGACACCGCGTGCCGTGATCTGTTTCGGTGCGGCGGCGGACGGCAAGGATGGCGATGGCGCCGAGGCCTTGGCAAGGGCGCTGGGCGAAACCTGGTCCCAAGGCTCCAAGGTCGATCTCGGGCATCGCTACGACGGGGAGAAGCGCCGTCAGGTAGCCCTCCCGGGCTACCCATTCCGGCGCGATTACTACGGCTATCGCCGCCGCGCTGCACCGGAGCGCGAAGCCGCATCGGCGATCGAAACGCAAACCGGCTCCGCCTCCCACGGCAACGAAGACGCCGGCCCGGCCGCCGCCATCGTGGCCCTCATGGCAGAGGTCAGCGGCGAGCCCGCGGAATCCATCGATCCGCAGCAGAACTTTGTCGCCCTGGGCCTGGATTCGCTGCTCCTGACGCAGTTCAGCCTGGAGTTGGAGAAGCGCTTCGGCTTCAAGCTGCGCTTCCGGCGCTTGATGCAGGACCTCAACACGCCGGAGAAGCTGGGCGAATATATACGCTCGGAACTTCCGACCGCGAACAAAAGTGCACGGGCATCACCCGCCTCCGCTACCGACCCACAGGAGCCTCCCACTGCCACGGCCGATCCAACCGATCCCCGGACGCCCGAGCCGCCCGCGCAACCGCAAATCGATCCGCTTGCGACGGACCCTGCCCACAGCGCGGGCTTCGGCGCCAGCGCGCGTATCAGCCTCGAACATGGCGCCGAACTCGAGCCCGGCCAACGGCGCTGGCTGGACGATTTCGTCGCGCGTTACACGCACCGCACCCGGGCGTCGCGCAACTTTTCCCGGCGCCATCGCCAGGTAATGGCCGACCCGCGCGTGGTCACCGGATTCGACCCGCGCTTCAAGGAAATGGTCTATCCGATCGTGGTCGAACGCTCGCAAGGCGCGCGACTGTGGGACCTGGACGGCAACGAGTACCTTGATCTGCTGAACGGTTTCGGTTCCAATTTCCTCGGCTACCAGCCGCCTTTCATTACCGATGCGTTGAAAGCACAAATCGACGCCGGCTACGAAATCGGCCCGCAGCACCCGCTCGCCGCCGAAGTCTCGGAGTTGATCGCCGACTTCACCGGGCTGCCGCGGGTGGCATTCTGCAACACCGGCTCGGAAGCGGTCATGGGGGCCATGCGCATCGCGCGCACGGTCACCGGCCGCGACACCATTGCCATGTTCCGCGACTCCTACCACGGCATTTTCGACGAGGCGGTGGTGCGCAGCACCCCGAGCTTCGAACCGCGGCCGGCGGCGCCCGGCATCACCCGCAGCTCCGTCGAGCACATGCTGGTACTGGACTACGGCAGCGACGAAGCGCTGGAGATTCTGCGCCGGCGCAGCGGCGAGCTGGCCGCGATCATGATCGAACCCATCCAGGCGCGCCATCCCGAACTGCGGCCCAAGGCCTTCGTGGAGGCTCTGCGCGAGATTGCGGACCGCGCCGGCTGCGCGCTCATCTTCGACGAGGTCATTACCGGTTTCCGCATCGAGCCGGGCGGCGCCCAGGCGTATTTCGGCGTCAAGGCCGATATCGGCACCTACGGCAAAATCATCGGCGGCGGACTGCCTTTTGCCGCCATCGCCGGCCAGGGGCGCTGGATGGATGCGCTCGACGGCGGCGACTGGCGCTTCGGCGACGACTCGCAACCCGAAGCCGGCGTCACCTATTTCGCCGGCACCTTCGTGCGCCACCCGCTGGCGCTGGCCGCCGCGCGCGCCTCGCTGAAGCACCTCGAGCAGGCCGGGCCCGAGTTGCAGCGATCCTTGAACGAGCGTGCCGCGAAACTGACCGAGCGCCTCAATCGGCATTTCCGCGAGCGCCGTGCGCCGATCGAAGCCGTGTCGTTCAGTTCGATCTGGCGCCTGCGGGTCGATGCCGATCAGGAACAGGCCAGCCTGCTCTTCTACCTGCTGCGCCACCGCGGCCTGCATCTCTACGAGCAGTTCGGCTGCTTTCTCAGCACCGCGCACGGCGAGGCCGAGGTTGCCGAAATCGCCGGCCGCATCGAGCAGGCCGTGGATGAATTGCTGGATGCCGGATTGCTGCGGCCACGCCGGGAGCAGGTTGAAGCGCAGCCGTCCCCGGCAACGGCAACGCCACAGGATCCGACGAGCGAGCCGGCCGAAGAGCCTGTTGCGGCGGAATCGGGCGACAGCGCCGGCGCGCCCATGACCGCCGGCCAATTGGAGAAATGGGTGATTTGCCAACACGGCGAGAAGGCCGCGTTGAGCTACAACGAAGGCGTCCTGCTGCATCTGGACGGAAAGCTGGATCGCCAGGCGTTGCACGCAGCAATCGGCGAGGTGTGGCTGCGCCACGAGGCGCTGCACCTCGCTATCGACAGCGAGCGGGAGTGCCAAAAGATCGGCGACTGCTCCCTTCCTTTCGAGGAGGTGGACCTCGCCAACCGCGACGGCGACTCGAATGGCCAACTGTCGGAACGGCTCACGGCCTGGAGCCGCGAGCAGATGACCACGCCCTTCGATCTTGCCGCCGCGCCGCTCGTGCGCATTCATCTGCTGCGGTTGGGCGAGCAGATGCATGCGCTGCACGTCGTCGGCCACCACCTGGTGCTGGACGGCTGGTCGCTCACGGTCCTCATACGCGAACTGGCGATCTGCTACAACGCGCATCGTGAAGGCCGCGAACCCGAGCTGCCGCCGGCCGACAGCTTTCTCGCCTACGCCCGCAACGAAATCATCCGGCGCCGCAATTCGAGCGCGGAGCTGGATTACTGGCAGAGCGAACTTGCCGATGCCCCCGAAGCGCTCGCCCTGGGTCGGGCGGATGGCGGCGACGCTCCCCTGTCGTTCGCCGCGGACACTCTGCAGCAGGATTTGCCCGCCGGCAGCCGCGCCGCGGTGCGCCAACGCGCGGGCAAGGACTCGGTCTCACCCTTCAGCGTGCTGCTCTCGGCGTTCTCGATCCTTTTGTGGCGCCTGTCGGGCAAACAAGACCTGGTTCTGTGCATCCCGTTTGCCGGCCAAGCCATGGTCGGCGCCAACAACCTGGTCGGCGACGGCGTCAACACGCTGCCCTTGCGCGTGCGCATCGATCCGAGCCGGCGCCTGTCGCAACTTCTCGAGCAGGTGCACACGCAACTGCTGGATGCGGCCGATCACCAGGACACCACGCTCCTCAGCATTGCCCGGCGCCTGCATGAACAGCACCGGCGCGGCGGCGAACCGCTCAGCCGGATCATTTTCAACCTCAACCCGCGTATCGCGCCGCCCGACTTCGACGGCCTCGATGCGAGCGTGCGCGAATGCCGCCGCGGATATTGTGCCTGGGACCTGTTTTTCAATCTCTACGACACCGGCAGCGAACTCACCCTGGATCTGCATTACGACACCTCGCGATTCGACCCGCACCGCCTCGAGGACTGGATAGCCGCCTACGGCAGATTGCTGGACGACATCAGCGGGGATGCCGACCCGGTGCTGCGGGATCTGGCGAGCGCAGTCGATCCGGCCGCCCCGCCGTCGAACCGAAAATCCATTGTCACCAACGGCAGCGGTCCGCGCGCCCTGCCCGGCAAATCGAAACATGCAGAGAATCCCATGACAAAAATGCCCGACTCCGACGCCTGGCCCGACGTGCTGGAACTGATCGAACGGCAGGTTCGAAAGCGGCCCGACAAGACCGCCGTCATCGCCGCGGGGCGGACGTTGAGTTACGCGGAACTGTGGCGGCGCAGCGGCGAACTGGCCCGTCACCTTGCGGCGCGCGGCGTAGCCGCCGGCGAGCGCGTCGGCATCTGCGTGCCGCGCGACGAACAGATGCCGCTGGCCCTGCTGGCCGTGCTTCGAAGCGGAGGCGCATACGTCCCGCTCGATCCCGATGTTCCCGATGCACGCCTGGCCTGGATGATCGAAGACGCCGGGCTTCGGCACATCCTTCTCGGGCGCGAAATGATCGTTCCCGATGCCGTTTCCGGAAGCAAGGCGCAATTGCACGCAACGGATGAAAAGCCTGTGGAGCCGGACGCGCCGGATCTGCCGGCGCCCTCCCCCGATGCCCTCGCCTACGTGATCTATACCTCCGGTTCCACCGGCAAGCCCAAGGGCGTACGGTTGTTGCACCGCAATCTCGGCAGTTTCCTCGCGGCGATGCAGCGCGAGCCCGGCATGCGGGCGGACGATACGCTATGCGCGGTGACCACGATGTCGTTCGACATCGCGGGCCTGGAAATGTACCTGCCGCTGGTGAGCGGCGCAAGCGTCGTCATTGCCGGCCACGACGACATACTCGATCCGGAAAAATTGCTGCAGTTGATTGCCGAGCACGAGGTTTCGGTACTGCAAACCACCCCCTCGCTGTTGCGGCTGCTGCTGGCCGCCGATCACAGTCGGAGCTTGCGCGGCCTGCGCCTGCTGATCGGCGGCGAGCCCCTGCCGCTGAATGTGGCGCGCCGGGCCGGGGCTTGTGCAGGCGAGTTATGGAACATGTACGGCCCCACGGAGACCACCATCTGGTCCAGCGTGTGCCGGATACCGCCAAAGCCCACGCGCATCGCGATCGGCAAACCGATCGCCGGCACTTCCGTGTACGTGCTCGACGCCGAGCGCCAGCCTGTCGCCGCCGGCATGGAAGGGGAAATCTGGATCGGAGGCCCTGGTGTCGGCGACGGCTACCAGGGCCGCGCCGAACTCACGGCCGAATGTTTCCAACCCGATCCCTTCGCGGGCCACGGCACGATGTATCGCACCGGCGACCTCGGCCGGCTCGAAGGAAGCCTGCTCTATTACCACGGGCGCAACGACCATCAGCTCAAGCTGCGCGGCCACCGTATCGAACCGGGCGAAATCGAGGCACGGCTGGTCGAGCATCCCGCCGTGCGCGAGGCGGCAGTCCTCGCACGCGGCAAAGACGCGAACGAGCGTCTGGTTGCCTGCATCGTCGCCGACGCGTCGCCCAAGCTGGCCGACGATCTGCGCAAGCACCTGCGGGAACATCTGCCCGAGTACATGGTGCCGGCATCTTATGTGCGCATGGACCGCTTCCCGCTGAGCCCGAGCGGCAAACTCGATCGGCGCGCCCTGCCCGAACCGGACGACCTGCACACGGCCGGCGAGCATGTCGCCCCGCGCACGGCCAGCGAAGCCCTGGTCGTTGCCGCCTTCAACAAGGTACTGAAACGCAGCGACGTCGGCGTTTTCGACGACTTCTTCGATCTCGGCGGCCACTCGCTCATGGCCGCGCGCTTGATTGCAAACCTCCGCGGTTCCGCCAAGGTCGATCTGCCGCTGCGCAATCTGTTCGAACAACCGACACCCGAAAAGCTCGCGTCCGCCATTGATGCACTGGCCTGGGCGGCCGGTAAACGCGAGCGCCCGACCTTGGGCGAACAGGGCAATATCGAGGAGATCGAACTGTGAGAGCCGCCGAGTTGCTCTCGGAGTTGCGCGAGCTCGACGTACAGGTAGAACTCGACGGCGACCGGCTGCGCCTGAGGGCGCCGAAAGGCGCGCTGAGCGACGACCATCGCCGGCAACTGCGCGAGCACAAGGCGGAGATCGTGAAGTTCCTGCACGAGGCTGAACAACTCACCGGACAGCAGCGCGCCATCGTTCCGCTGAAGGCAACGGGAACGCGCATACCGATGTTCGGCGTGGGCGGGCACAACGGCGATGTCTTCTGCTACCGCTCACTGGTGCAGCACACGGGTGTCAATCAGCCTTTTTTCGGCCTGCGGCCACCCGGTCTCGAGGAAGGCACCGAACCGCATACCGACGTCGAAGGCCTTGCCGGTTACTTTGCCGAGCAAATTCGTGCATTTTACCCCGACGGTCCGATCACGATAGCGGGCTTCTGTGCCGGGGGCACGGTAGCGTTCGAACTGGCCCGGCAGCTTTCGGAATCGGGACGCGATGTCACGCGCCTCATGTTGTTTGGCGCACCGTACTGCGCGGCCTACCGTTTCCTGCCGGCGTTGATCGCCCGCTGCAGCCAATTCGTGCGGCGTGCAACGGTACACGCGCGCGTGCTCATCGGCTTGCCCATTACCGAGTGGACACGTTATCTTGCGGATCGGACGCAGGCGCGGCACGCTGCGCTTGGCGACGCGCCACGCGATCCGGTCATGCTTCGCAGGGCCGCCGTCGAGAAGGCGACGGTGGCGGCAATCCGCCGGTACAGGCCGCAGGCATTCAACGGCCATGTGGACCTGATGTTGCCATGCGAGTCCTCGAAACGCTCGTGGGACGCGCCGCTGCGCTGGCGCCGGCACGCGGCTACCAGTGCCGAGTTTGCCGGGCCGGATGGCTGCAATGGCGATACGATGCTGCTGCCCGAGTATGCCGCGACGTTTGCTGCATTCGTCAAGACCGCCCGGGATCAGAGTCCCCGAAGAGCCCCCGAATGAAGATCCTGTCCGGAGGTATCGCCCGGCATGATTGGAAGTCATTGGGCCGGGACGCATTTCGTCGCAAATACCTGATGCCGCAACGACCGGCGGTTATATCGGGTGCAATCGATCACTGGGTCGCCATGGGCAAGTGGACACCCGATTTCTTCAGGCAGCATTACCAGGAACGGGTCGTAAAGGTCGATGGGGAGAAGTGGCGGCTCGGCGAGCTGCTCGACCGAATCGAGACTTCCACGCCCGGCGCCGCCGCACCGTATCTGCACAACGAATTACTTGCCAATTGGCCGGACGAATTGCGTGCCGATATCTCGCCGATGCCGGAGTGTACGCGGCCGAACTGGCTCGAAAGTCGAACTTTCCCATCGCGCAACCCGCCGATTTACATCGAACTCTACATCGGCGGAAGCGGTGCCAGGTTTCCGGTACTTCACTATGATGGCCTGAATACGCATGCGTTTCTGATGCAGTTGCATGGGGTCAAGGAGTATCTGGCCCTGGCGCCGGACCAGGCAACGTTTGTTTACCCGCAGACGGGTGAGGCGCGAAACAGGTCCCGTATCGATAACATCGAGAAACCGGACCTGGCGGCTTTCCCGCTCTTCGGCGAAGCCACGGGATACCGCTTCGAGCTGCATCCCGGAGAGACCCTTTTTGTGCCGTCCGGCTGGTGGCATACCGCACGCATCGTCAGTACGTCCGTCACGGTGTCCATCAACACCGCCAATGCCCCGAACTGGAAGGCGTTCACCCGCGATTACTGCGCCGACGTCGCTTCCCATTCCCGCTTCAAGGCAGCCCTGCTGAGGCCTTACATGCTGATGATGAGGGGAATTCTCTCCTGCAACCGCGATCGGCGCGGATCGATCGGACGTATTGGCTTGGACCGTCATCCAATGTCTTTTGAATAATCCGCTTTTCGTCGTTCCCGCGAAGGCGGGAAATCAGTAAATCCAATGAACCAGGGAAACTCTGATTTATTCGTCATTCCCGCGAAAGCGGGAATCTAACACATTGAATTTACTGGATTCCCGCCTGCGCGGGAATGACGGAAATGGGATTAATCAGACCTTCCCCAGATTACTCGCGACATGCGGCGCTCGCCCTTCGGGCCATGCGCTGCGCGCCCGTTCGCTCCGGCATTCTGCCTCCGCAGTCCCGCTCCCGCGGGAAGCGTTCTACCCCGTTTCTGGAGTCCATTCCATCCCGTACTGTCCCAGACGTCGTTACCGTTAGGGTTGGATGAGACGGCAATTCAGGACTTTACCTTATATAACGCGGATCCAGGCTATGGAAACATAGCGAAGGGCTTGCATGGGTTGCTCGTAAACGCGTGTGTGCCGCATATGCGTCAGCCAACAGTCTTTGTGCAACGGGACGCTCTCGGATCTGTGCTGACGACGGAGGCGTAGGCATGGATGAAGTAGTCGAGACGTACAAGCTGGCGCCCATGCAGGAGGGCATGCTGTTCCATGCGTTGAGTGAACGCGGGCGCGGCGTCGACATCGAGCAGATCATCATCACCATGCAGGATGCGCCCGATCCGCAGAAATTCAGGCATGCGTGGCGCTTCGTGATGCAACGGCACGCGATCCTGCGTACAAGGTTTCGCTGGGAAGGTGTTACGGAGCCCAGACAGGAAGTCGTAGCGAGTACCGAACCGCCCCTGACCCGGGTGGACTGGAGGGACGTTCCGGAAGCCACCGCCGAGCAGCGGTTCGCTGCGCAACTATCTGCTGATCGCCATAACGATTTCGATATGGCGCACGCACCGTTGATGAGACTTTTCGCCGCACGGTTTCCTGCCGGCCGGGCGCGGATTATCTGGACTTTTCACCATGTCCTGCTCGATGGTCGCTCCTTCGCCATCGTGCTGCGCGAGCTGTTTTGGGTGTACGATGCCCTGTGCCGTGGTTCGGCACCCACCCTGTCATCGACTGCGCCCTACCGCAACTACATCGAGTGGCGCCATTCGCTCGACCTGACCGCAGCGGAAGCGTACTGGCGCAAATTGCTGCGCGGTGTCCATGCTCCGACGCCTTTCGCCGTCGATCTGCCCAGGGCAGAAGGCGGTGCGGACAAATTCCGTGAAGAGCCGTTTGGCGATCGCGAAAGGCGGCTTTCAAGAACACTGACGGAGCGCCTGCGTCGCGCGGCAGGCGCCGCGGAGGTCACCCTCAACACCATGCTGCAAGCAGCCTGGGCCGTGCTGCTGCATCGCTACAGTGGAGAATCGGATATCGTCTTCGGTGCGACGCGCGCGGGCCGGCGGATCGGTTTGCCCGACGCCGAAAACATGGTGGGACTGTTCATCAATACATTGCCGGTGCGCGTCACGGTAACGAGCGATGCCCTCGTCACCCAGTGGTTGCAATCTCTGCGCGCGCAGCAGATCGCACTGCGGCCGTACGAACACGCTCCACTGACGGCAGTGCAGGCATGGAGCGATGTTGCCCGCGGAATGCCGCTGTTCGAAAGCGTGGTCGTTTACGATCATTGCAGCCTCGATGTGCAGATGGAAAGTGAACATGCGTCCGGCCGCCACTTCGAATACCTCGGCCAGACGAACTTTCCACTGGCCTTGATTGCATACGGCGACGATGAGATGTTGCTGCGTCTGGAGTACGCGCGCCGGCGTTTTTCCGATACCGCCGTCGAGCGCATGCTGGAACACCTGGTGATGTTGCTTGCCGGGCTTGCCGGCGGCCGGGCGGAACGTATTCGCGACCTCGATCTGCTCACGGAAACGGAACGTGAAGCATTGACGGGCGGCAATGAGATCTCTCGGCACACGCCCGCACACGCGAGCCTGCAGGAGGGTTTCGAACGGCAGGCCGCGCGCACCCCCGAGGCGATCGCCATAGCCTGTGGCACCGGCGAAGCCCGCGTCGAGTTCAGCTATGCCGAGCTCGACCGCCGCACCGGCGAGCTGGCCCGGCATCTGCGCGCGCTCGGCGTAGTGCCCAATCAACTGGTCGGCTTGCGCACCGAGCGCAACGCCGATCTCGTCATCGGCATTCTCGGCATCCTCAAGGCCGGTGGCGCCTATCTGCCGCTCGATCCGGTCTATCCGAGCGAACGCATCGCATTCATGCTGCGCGATGCCGGGGCACACATCGTGGTGACGCAGCGCGCGTTGGTCGACGAACTATCCGCGTTGCCGGTCACCTGTGTGTGCCTCGATGAGCCCATGCCCGACGCACCGGAAGCGTCGGTGGTGGCCGGCTCGCCCGATGATCTCGCCTATGTCATCTACACCTCCGGCTCGACCGGCCAGCCCAAGGGCGTGCGCATCACCCATCACAACGTGTTGCGCCTGTTCGCGGCCACCGATGAGTGGTTCGACTTCCAACCGAGCGACGTGTGGACCCTGTTTCACTCCTACGCTTTCGATTTTTCCGTCTGGGAGCTGTGGGGTGCATTGTTGTATGGGGGGCGTGTCGTCGTCGTATCCTGTGAGATCAGTCGCGATCCCGAAGCGTTCCGCGAACTGTTGCTGGAGGAACACGTGACCGTTCTCAACCAGACCCCGACCGCGTTCCGCCAGCTTGTCGATATCGATCGCGCCGCGTCGCCTGGCGCCTTTGCCCTGCGTCATGTCATCTTTGGCGGGGAAGTCCTGGAGTTGCAGAGTCTCAAGCCGTGGATGGATCGCTACGGCGAGCACACACCACGTCTGATCAACATGTACGGCATTACCGAAACTACCGTGCATGTCACATACCGACCCTTGAGCTACGCCGATCTCGACACCGGCACCGGCAGCATCATTGGCGTGCCGATTCCCGATTTGCGCGTCTATATTCTCGACCCGGATGGTCGTCCCGTCCCCCTGGGAGTGCCCGGAGAGATGCACATCGCCGGTGCCGGTGTCGCCCCCGGTTACCTGAATCGCCCCGAGCTTACCGCAGAGCGCTTTGTGCCCGATCCGTTCCAACCTTGCGACGCCTCGCAGCCGCCGCCACGCATGTACCGCAGTGGCGATCTCGCCCGGCGTCTGGACGACGGCGAACTGGAGTACCTCGGCCGCATCGATCAACAGGTCAAAATCCGCGGCTTCCGCATCGAACTCGGCGAGATCGAAGCCGCGCTCGTTCGGCATGAAAAGCTGCGCCAGGTCGCGGTCGTCGATCGCGAGGACGTGCCCGGCGACAAGCGTCTGGTCGCCTATCTCGTCGCCGAATCAGCGCACGCCGCGCTGGTTGATGAACTGCGCGAGGCCCTGCGCCAGCGTCTGCCCGAGTACATGGTGCCCGCCCACTTCGTATTTCTCGATGCGCTGCCGCTCACGGCCAACGGCAAGCTCGACCGACGCGCACTGCCGGTACCCGATGGCATACGGGCAGACGGCGTCAGACCCTTCATCGCGCCGGGGAACAGCGTGGAGCAGACCATCGCCGAGGTCTGGAAGAAGGTGCTGCTCGTGGATCGGGTCAGCATCCACGATCACTTCTTCGAACTGGGCGGCGATTCCATTCTCAGCATTCAGGTCATCGCACGTTGCCTGCAGCGCGGTTTGCGCTTGACCCCCAGGGACCTGTTCGAGAATCCGACCATCGCGCAGCTCGCGCAGGTCGCCAGCACGGCTTCGTCGCCTCGCATGCACTCGGGGGAAATTCTCGAGGGTGCCGTCCCCCTGACACCGATCCAGAAATGGTTCTTCGAGCAAGGCTTCGAACAGGCGCATCACTGGAATCAGGCCTTCATGTTCGCGGTTGCCGCGGAGTTCGATCCAGCAGCCTTCGAGCAGGCGGTTCAATCCGTATTCAGGCAGCACGACGCATTGCGATTGCGCTTCACTCGGCAATCCGGTGCCTGGATCCAACACTACGGAGAGGCAGCGGAGGTCGTCGTGCAACGCATCGATCTTTCGCACGCACCCGCCGCCACGCAGGCGAGCCTCGTCACAGAACATGCCGGACACATGCAGGAGCAACTCCGCCTGGAGAGGAGCACTTTGCTGCGCATGGTTCACTTCAGGCTCGGCGACGCGATTCCAGGCCGTCTCCTGATCGTCATTCACCATCTTGCCGTCGATGGCGTTTCCTGGGGCATTTTGCTGGAAGACCTCGAATCCGCGTATCTCGCCGTCACAAGCGGCGCGAAACCGCGGTTCGAGGACAAGACTACGTCGATGCGCACCTGGGCAGAGCGCGGCGAAGAATTCGCGCAGAGCGATGGGGTTCGCGATTCGCTGATGCATTGGTGCGCGATCAGCAAGGTGGCGCCCGTCATCTTGCCCGCCGATGCGGATGCGGATGCGCGGGAAGATACACATGCCGATCGAGTGATCACGCGGCTTTCCGAAGCGGAAACGCGTGCGCTGTTGCAGCGGCTGCCGAAGGTATTTCGCACCCGGATCAACGACGTGTTGCTGAGTTGCCTGACGCGTGCGCTGCAAGGATTTGCCGGCGGCGACCAATTCAGGATCGATCTCGAAGGCCACGGTCGCGAGCACATCGGCGACGATGTCGACGTGTCACGCACGATCGGATGGTTCACGACATTGTTTCCGATTGCCTTGCCGGTTGCGGCCGATGGCGACGCCATCGGCCGCCTGCTCGAGGTCCGCGATCGACTCCGTCGGATTCCGCATCGCGGCATGAGCTACGGCTTGCTGCGTTACGCATCGCCAGACGCTTCCGTACGTGCCGAACTGGCAGCCGCACCACCGTCATCGGTGCTGTTCAACTACCTGGGCCAGTTCGATGCCGTCGTCGCCGACTCCCAGGTATTCGAATTTGCCGAAGAATCGACCGGGCCGTGGCGAAGCCCCGATGCCCGGCGCACGCACGCGCTTGAAATCGTCAGCCAGGTACGCGCCGGCCGGCTCGAGATCGAGTGGCACTACGACGCTGCGGTCCACGCGCAGGCCACGATCGAGCGCGTGGCGGGCGACATGCTCGCGGCGCTGCGGGATCTGCTTGCCGCTGCGGCCCGTTCGCCCGGCCGGCGTTTCACGCCACGGGATTTTCCGCTCGCCGGACTGGATTCCGGCGAATTGACGCGGCTGCTGGCCCGCTATCCGGATACGGAAGACATTTATCCGCTGACGCCAATGCAACGACTCTTTTTTGCGATGGAATCATCGGCGACCGGCCTTGGATTCGAGCAGTGGCAATTCCGCATTGACGGCATGATCGAACCACATCTGCTGAAGCGCGCGATCGAACACACGATGGCGCGCCACAGCATCCTGCGGAGCGCGTTCGTCGACGGCGTCGGGGCGCAGCCCCTGCAAGTCGTTATGCAAAGCACCACATTGCCGTGGACGGAAGAGGACTGGCGCGAAGCGACCGAGGCCGAGCAGTCCACGCGTCTTGCCAACCTGATGCAGACCGACGCCGCGACCGACTTCGATCTGGCGGCGCCGCCCGCCATGCGCATCGCGCTTCGACGGGTTGGGGACCAACGTTGGCAGCTCCTCTGGAGCACGCACCATCTGTACGTTGACGGCTGGTCCTGGCCCGTGGTATTTCGCGACGTGTCGCGCGCCTACGCGGCGTTTGCGGCGGGCACGGAGCCTGCAATCGAAGCCGCGCCCCCGTTTCGCCACTATGCCGAGTGGCTGTCGGACTCGGCGCCGGATTCCGAGGATTTCTGGCGTCAACAATTGCGCGGATTCGCCGCGCCCACGCCGATGTGCCCGGGAATCGCGTCGCCACCCGCAACTGTCGGGGAATCGGTACGGCACTTTGCGGAGACGACATTGATCGTTGATGCCGACACGACGGCAGCCCTTCGCGACCTGGCGCGTCGGGAGCAGGTCACCCCGAACGTGCTCATGAATGGCGCATGGGCCCTGTTGCTGGCCCATTACGCGGCCTCCGACGACGTCGTTTTCGGTGCCTCGTTCTCCGGTCGACCTGCCGACATCGTTGGCATCGAGTCGCTGGTCGGCCCATGCGTGAACAATATTCCGGTGCGCGTGACGGTGCGCGCCGAGCGCCCGCTCGCCTCATGGCTGGCCGAGTTGCAGCACGCACAGTTCGAACTTGCGCAGCACCAGTACACGGCGCTCGAGAAAATCCAGGAGTGGGCGCGGATTCCGTGGCGCCACCGCCTTTTCGACAGCCTCATCGTATTCCAGAACTACCGGGTCGATGCCGACGCCGGCCGAATCGGAGACGATGCAAAGCTCAGTCTGCTTGCGGCGCCGGAAGCGACCAACTACCCGCTGACGCTGGCGGTGAGGTTGGGCGACGAAATGCGCATCCGGCTGATTTATCAACCCGCAATGCTCGAAGCGGCGGAGATCCGGCGGTTTGCAGCGGACCTCGATACGGTCCTGCATTCGATGGCGGCATCGGCGGCGGCAAGCGTGGGGGATCTGCTCGCACTTCTGCCGGCCGCCACCCGCGGCCTGGCGAAGAGCCGAATCGCCGCCAAGGCAGGTTCGCACGATGGCGCCGGCTACTCGGCACCAGGCAACGACGCCGAACGCGTGATCGCCGAAGTCTGGCAACAACTGTTCGAAGTCGAGCGCATCTCGCTCGATGACAATTTCTTCGACCTTGGTGGGCATTCGCTGCTGCTGGTGCGAGCGCATGCACTGCTCCAGGACAGACTGTGCGTGGACCTGTCGATTGTCGCTCTGCTGCAGTACCCGACCGTTCGTTCGCTGGCGCGTCACCTGGCGCAAGGCCGCGCCGATGCGTTGGCCACGGACAGCGTGATCGATCGCGCTCGCAAACAGCGCGAAGCCATCGCCCGTCGCCGCAACCTGACAGGGACGCGTTAGCCCGATGCCTTATTCCGGCGCATACGATCCGCTCGAAGGCGTTGCCATCATCGGCATGGCGGGGCGCTTTCCCGAATCGGCCAGTGTTGCCGAGCTGTGGCGCAACCTGCTTGATCAGCGCGAATGTATTTCTCGTTTCGGGGCCGGCGAGCTGGAGCCCGCAGATCGCGAAGACAAGATGATGCGCTCCAGTCCGGACTACGTGCGTGCCCGCGGCGTGCTGTCTGACGCCGACAAGTTCGATGAGCAGTTCTTCGGCTTCACGCCCAGGGAAGCCGAGATACTCGATCCGCAGCAGCGCCTGTTCATGCAGGCCGCGTGGGAGGCTATCGAACACGCCGGCCACGACACGCAGCGTTTCGATGGCCCGATCGGCGTATTCGCAGGCGCAACCACGAACAGCTATTACCTGCAGAACCTTCTTTCGCGCTCCGACGTGACCGACCCGCTGGGTCCACTGCTCATCAAGATGGGCAACAACAACGACTACATTGCCACGCGCGTTGCCTACAAGTTCGACCTCAAAGGGCCGGCGTTGAACATCCAGAATGCCTGTTCGACGTCGCTGGTCGCGGTGTGCACTGCGGTGCAGAGTCTGCAATCGTACCAGTGCGACATGGCGCTCGCCGGCGGTGTGTCGATCCAGTTGCCGCAGTGCCGCGGTTATCTGTACGAGGAAGGCTCGATCCTCGCCCCCGACGGGCATTGCCGCGCGTTCGATCGAGACGCGTCGGGCACGGTATTCAGCAACGGGCTCGGCATCGTGGTGCTGCGCCGGCTGCGTGACGCGATCGAGGACGGCGACTCCATTTACGCGGTGATCAAGGGTGCGGCGCTGAACAACGACGGCAGCACTAAGGTCAGCTTTACCGCGCCGAGCGTCGACGGACACGCCGAGGTCATCTCGCTGGCGCAGTCGCTTGCCGGCATCGATCCGGAGACCATTTCCTATGTCGAGGCACACGGTACCGGTACCGCATTGGGGGATCCGATCGAAATCGCCGGACTCACGCAGGCCTTCCGTGCCGGCGGCGCCCGGGACAACGGATTTTGCGCCATCGGCTCGGTGAAGACCAACATCGGCCATCTCGACGTCGCCGCCGGTGTGGCGGGCCTGATCAAGACCGCACTCGCCCTGCACCACAAGATCCTTCCCGCGAGCATCAACTTCTCATCGCCCAATCCCAAGCTCAATATCGAGAACACACCGTTTTTCGTCAACGACAACCGGCGCGAATGGCCTGCTGGAGAGTCGCCGCGGAGGGCGGGCGTCAGTTCTTTCGGTGTGGGTGGAACCAACGCGCACGTGGTCCTGGAGGAAGCGCCTCAGCCCGAGCCCATTCCGGCGGCCTCGCGCGCGGAACAGCTGCTGCTGCTGTCGGCGCGCGATGCGGAGGCGCTGGACCAGGCCAGCGCCAATCTGGGGCGTCACCTGGAGCATGACGGGACCGATCTCGCCGATGTGGCCTGGACGCTGCAGGTCGGGCGCCGCCGGTTCGATCACCGGCGCTTCCTCGTTTGTCGCAGCCGCGAGGATGCCGTCACATTGCTGAAGGCGCCCGATCCCGGCTGCGTGCACGACTTCAGTGGCGATACGCAAGGATCACTCGTCGCCTTCATGTTTCCGGGGCAGGGCTCGCAGTTCGTCAACATGGGACGCAGACTTTACGAATCGGAATCCGTCTTCCGCGACCACATTGATGCCTGTGCGCGCGTACTCGAGCCGCATATCGGCCTCGACTTGCGTAACTTGCTCTATCCCGACGACCCGCGCAGCGCCGATGCCGAAAAGCAGCTCACACAAACGGCGATAACACAGCCCGCGCTGTTTGCGGTTGAATATGCGCTTGCGCAATTGTGGATGTCATGGGGCGTCGAGCCCGCGGTAATGATCGGGCACAGCATTGGCGAATACGTCGCCGCGTGTATCGGGGGGACCTTCGAGCGGGACGATGCCGTTGCATTGGTCGCGCGACGGGCACGCCTGATGCAGGACATGCCGGCGGGTTCGATGCTTGCCGTGCGCGCATCGGTGGGTGCGCTGGCCCCCGATCTCACATGCCGCACGTCGATCGCTGCACTCAACGCGCCCAAGCTGACGGTGATCTCGGGCGATCACGAGGCCATCGCCGAGTTTGCCGCCGCCCTCGATGCGAAAGGCATCGCCCGGCAACGCCTACCGACTTCGCATGCCTTTCATTCGCCGATGATGGAGCCCGTGCTCGCGCCATTCCGCGCCATCGTCGAGGAGATGCCCCGGCGTGCGCCCCACACACGCTGGGTCTCCAGTCTGACCGGCCGGTTCATTTCCGACGAGGAAGCGGTCGATCCCGGCTACTGGACGCGGCAACTGCGCGAGCCCGTGCAATTCGTCGGGGGCATCGGCCGACTCCAGGACCCGCAACTCGCGCTGGTCGAGGTGGGTCCCCGACAGGCCCTGGCGAGCCTGGCGCGGCGGCAGGATGGACGCATTGCGGCCCAGTTGATCACCACGTCCCTGCATCCGGGCCGGGATTACAACGCCGATCTGCACTCCATGCTCACCGCCACGGGCCGGCTCTGGGCCCACGGCGTCGACATCGACTGGCGCAAGTTGCACGGCGACGCCAGGCGTCGCCGGGCCGCGTTGCCAACTTACCCGTTCAAGCCACATCGCCACTGGGTCGATCCCGATCCGTGTTTCGAGCCATCGAACGCCACGGCAGGCAACCATTCCTCCGGTCACGCCGCCGTGACGCATACGGTGAAACCCATTGCCGCCTCAACTTCCTCCATTACCACGGGTACAGCTGCCATGACCGAACACCGTGCCACCGCACTGACCTCGCGCCTGCAATCCCTGTTCGCCGAACTCTCGGGAATCGACGCCGCACGCCTTGAGCCTGGCATGAATTTTCTCGAACTCGGATTCGATTCGCTACTGTTGACTCAGGCGGCCAATGCGCTGCGTAAACAGTTCGATGCGAAGATCTCGGTGCGCACCCTGCTCGAAGACTGCCCGACGCTCGACGCCCTGACGGCGCGCTTGCTGCCGCTCGTGCCCGAGGAAATACTTCCCGCCACTCAGCCCGCGACGAACGGCGCGAATTGGGCAAATGGCGCGGATGACGCGCCCGCACCGTCCATTGCGCTGCGCGGAATGTCCGCTGCGTCGCTGCCCGCCGACAAGGATTCGCTCGCCGGTGTATTCGCGCAACAACTGGCCATCATTTCGCGCCAGCTCGACATGCTCGGCCTCGATCCGGACGCGGCGTTGCCTCAGATGGCAACGCCCCCGGCTGTGTCTCCTGCGGCCGATTCCACGGCGACGCCGGCCACCCCGGCCGCGCCTTCGGTCAAACACGCGACCGCCACGACGACTGCCCCGGTTACCGCATTCGGTCCTTACCGGCCGCCGGCCAGGGGAACGGACGGCGGCCTGACCGACCAACAGCAGAGCAATCTCGCGGCCTTTATCGAGCGTTACAACCGCAAGACCTCGCAGTCCAAGCGCGCGGCCGACGCCAATCGTGCGCATCTGGCCGATCCGCGCACGGCCGCGGGCTACCGTCAGCTGTGGAAGGAGATGATCTATCCGATCGTCACGGTGCGCTCCTCGGGCGCCCACCTGTGGGACATCGACGGCAACGACTACGTGGACGTGACGAACGGATTCGGCACGATTCTGTTCGGCCACAATCCCGGATTCGTTCGCAAGGCGATCCAGGCGCAGCTCGAAGCCGGCATCGAGATCGGTCCGCAGACCCCGCTGGCCGGCGAGGTTTCCCGGTTGCTCTGCGACATGGTCGGCCTGGAGCGCGCCGCGTTCTGCAACACCGGATCCGAAGCGGTAACGGCCGCGATCCGGGTCGCACGCACCGTCTCGGCTCGCGACACGATCGTCATGTTCAATGGTGCCTACCACGGCATCTTCGACGAGGCACTCATGCGCCCGGGCATGGCGGGCGAGGGGCGCGCCATTCCGATCGCACCCGGCATCCCCGCGGCGATGACCGACAACGTGCGGGTGCTCGAGTACGGGACCGACGAAGCTCTGCGCACCATCGAGTCGTTGTCCGGACAGCTCGCGGCGGTTCTGGTCGAACCCGTCCAGAGCCGCAGGCCGGAGTTTCGACCGCGCGAATTCGTGCAGGAATTGCGCAGGATCACGGCCGCGAGTGACACGGCGCTCATTTTCGACGAGATCGTCACCGGGTTCCGCCTTCACCCGCGCGGCGCGCAGGCGTACTTCGACGTCCGCGCGGATATTGCAACCTATGGCAAGGTGATCGGCGGCGGGTTGCCGATCGGCATGGTGGCGGGCAGCGCGAAGTATCTCGATGCGCTGGACGGCGGCGGCTGGCAATTCGGCGACGACTCCGGCCCGCAAGCCGGAGTGACGTTCTTCGCCGGCACCTTCGTGCGTCATCCGCTTGCGCTGGCTGCCGCGCGCGCCGTGCTCCAGCGTCTCAAGCAGGAAGGGCCCGAACTGCAACGCGGACTGAACAGGCGCACCAGCGAATTCGTCGCTCGTCTGCGTCAATGCATCGTCGAATCCGGTGCACCGGTGCAGGTGAACCACTTTTCGTCCTGGTTCTGCTTCACGTTCCCGTCGGATCTCCCGCTTGCCCCGATATTCCATGCCGTCATGCGCGAGAAGGGCGTACACATCTGGGAGGGCCGGCCCTGCTTCCTCACCCTCGCTCACACCGATGCGGACCTCGATCGCGTCGTCGAAGCCTTCCGCCACACACTGGCGCAGATGCAGGCGGACGACTTCCTGCCGAAGGAAGCCGCCGAGCCGCGCATCGGCCTTGACGCATCGGGCCGCGAGGCGTGGTTCGTGCCGGATCCCGAGCGGCCCGGAAAGTACCTGCAGGTCGGCGACGAGGCTAGCGCCAATGCCTGACTCCGCACGTTCGCCACCGCAACCGGTGCCGGTCGAATTCGATCCATTCGCACCTGCCGATGAATCGTTCGAACTGACCGAAGCACAGCGGGAAATGTGCGCTGCTACGCTGATGGGCGAGGAGGCCAACTGTGCCTACAACCAGTGCTTCGTAATAACATTGCAGGGCCCGTTGTCGCCCGAATCGCTGCACACCGCATTGAGCGAGGTCGTGCAGCGTCATGGCGCACTGCGCTTGCGCATCGACCTTCACGCGGAACGTCAGCACCTGCTGTCCGCGATCGAAGTCAACCTGCCGGTGGTCGATCTTCGAGCCGAGGACGAGGCCGCTCGCAAAGCCGAAATCGAGCGGCTGATCGATCACGAGACCCGCACGCCATTCGATCTCGGCGCCGCACCGCTATGGCGTGCGCTGCTGTTGCGCGAAGCCGACGATCGCCATCGGCTCGTTTTCACCGCCCACCATCTCATTGTCGACGGCTGGTCCTCGGCCGTTCTCTTCAGCGACCTTGCCCGCAGCTATGCCGCCGATCGTTTCGGGCTTGAGCCCACCCTGCCGCCCGCGGCGCCTTACGCGGAGTTCATGCGCAGACAGCTCGGCCCGGAAGTCGCGGCCGAAATGGAAGCCGCCACGGAGTACTGGGTGAGGCGGTTCTCCGACGGCGTGTCCGCGCTCGAACTGCCAACCGATGCGCCTCGCCCGGCGCTCAAAACCTACGCCGCCGGCCGCCAGGTTCTGGCCCTGGACAAGGAGTTGTATCAGGCCCTGCGCAAGCTCGCGGCGGGGATCTCCGAGCAAGCC
>JAKDMP010000082.1 GCA_030452225.1 Gammaproteobacteria bacterium | reverse complement strand
TCAGGCTGGACGCTCTGGAAAAGGAACATCGCGTCTCGCGCCTGCCCTATTCCCTCAAGGTACTGCTCGAAAACCTCCTTCGCCTGGAAGACGGCAGCACCGTGAAGGCCGCCGATATCGAGGCGCTGGCAGACTGGGATCCCAAGGCGAAGCCCGCCGACGAAATCGCCTTCACGCCGGCGCGCGTCCTCATGCAGGACTTCACCGGCGTACCCGCCGTGGTGGACCTTGCCGCCATGCGCGATGCGATGAAAAACCTCGGCGGCGACCCGAACCGCATCAATCCGCTCTCGCCGGCCGAGCTCGTCATCGACCACTCCGTGCAGGTGGACTTTTTCGCCCGCCCGGATGCGCTCGCCAAAAACGGCCAGATGGAATTCAAGCGCAACCAGGAGCGTTACTCCTTCCTCAAGTGGGGGCAGAAATCCTTCGAGAACTTCAAGGTCGTGCCGCCGGACACGGGCATCTGCCACCAGGTGAACCTGGAGTACTTGTCGCGCGTTGTCTTCGACCGCGAAGAGAACGGCGAGCGCTTCGCTTATCCCGACACCTTGGTCGGCACCGACTCCCACACCACCATGGTCAACGGCCTCGGCGTACTCGGTTGGGGCGTCGGCGGCATCGAGGCGGAAGCCGCCATGCTCGGCCAGCCCTCCACCATGCTGATCCCGCAGGTGTTGGGCGTCAGGCTTTCGGGTTCGCTGCCGGAAGGCGCCACCGCGACCGACCTGGTACTGACCGTCACCGAGTTGCTGCGCCAGAAAGGCGTGGTCGGCAAGTTCGTCGAATACTTTGGGCCCGGGGTGCCCAACCTGCCGCTCGCCAATCGCGCCACGCTCGGCAACATGTCTCCCGAGTTCGGCTCCACCTGCGCCATCTTCCCGATCGACGAGGAAACCCTCAATTACCTGCGCCTGACCGGCCGCAGCGACGAGCACATCGCGCTGGTCGAGGCCTACGCCAAGGCCCAGGGCCTGTGGCACGAGCCGGGCGACACGCCGGCCGGATACAGCGACGTGCTCGAACTCGACCTCGGTTCGATCGAGCCGAGTATCGCCGGGCCCAAGCGCCCGCAGGACCGCATCGCGCTCAAGAGCGCCCGCAAGACGGTCAACAGGCACGTCGGCATCTTCCAGGCCGAACGTGCACAGAAGATCGAGTCACTGGCGCGCTTCGAGGACGAAGGCGGTGCGGTGGCGCCCTCCGAGCCCGCGCGCAACGGCGACAGCGGCAGGGCGGAAGTGACGCTCGACGGCGAAACCTTCACGCTTCGGGACGGCGCCGCCGTGATCGCCGCGATCACCAGCTGCACCAACACCTCCAACCCGGAAGTAATGCTGGGCGCGGGCCTGCTTGCCCGCAACGCGCGCAAACTCGGCCTCAAGCCCAAGCCCTGGGTCAAGACCAGCCTCGCTCCCGGCTCCAAGGTCGTCACCGACTACCTCAAAAAGAGCGGGCTGCTGCCCGAACTCGAAGCGCTGGGCTTCGGCCTGGTCGGCTACGGTTGCACCACCTGCATCGGCAACTCCGGTCCGCTGCGCCCGGAAATCAGCGAGGCCATCAACGGCGCGGACATCATCGCCAGCGCCGTACTCTCCGGCAACCGCAACTTCGAGGGCCGCATTCATCCCGAGGTCAAGATGAACTTCCTCGCCTCGCCCCCGCTGGTCGTTGCCTACGCCCTCACCGGCATGATGACCACGGAGATTCTCAAGGAGCCGCTGGGCAAATCGACGGACGGCAAACCCGTCTATCTCAAGGACATCTGGCCAAGCCAGAAGGAGATTTCCGACCTGATCGTCGGCAACATCGACTCCGGGATGTTCCGCCACGTCTACGGCGAAGTCTTCAAGGGCGACAAGAACTGGAACGGACTCGACGTGGCCAAAAGCGATATCTACGATTGGGACGATGCCTCCACCTACGTGCGCAATCCGCCCTACTTCGAGCGCATGGCGGCCCGGCCCGAACCGATCGAAGACATCGAGGGCGCGCGCGTGCTCGCCCTGCTGGGCGACTCGGTGACCACCGATCACATCTCGCCGGCCGGCAGCATCGCCGAGAAGAGTCCGGCCGGCAAGTACCTGCTCGAACACGGGGTGGCGCGCAAGGACTTCAACTCCTACGGCTCGCGCCGGGGCAACCATGAGGTCATGATGCGCGGCACCTTCGCCAACATCCGTTTGCGCAACCTCCTGGCGCCCGGCACCGAAGGCGGCGTCACGCGTCATCTGCCCGACGGCGAAACCATGTCCATCTTCGACGCCGCGATGAAATACCAGGAAAGCCAAACGCCGCTGATCGTCATTGCCGGCACCGAATACGGCAGCGGTTCCTCACGCGACTGGGCCGCCAAGGGCACCCTCCTCCTCGGTGTGAAGGCCGTGATTGCCAAAAGTTTCGAGCGTATTCACCGCTCCAACCTGATCGGCATGGGCGTGCTGCCGCTGGAGTTCCAGCCGGGCGAGGATGCCGCTTCGCTCGGGCTCACCGGCGAGGAAACCTTCACCATCACCGGCCTCGACGGCGGCGCGGCCAACACCGTTACCGTCGCGGCAAAAAGCGACCGGGTCGAAGAAAAGCGCTTCGAGGCACGGGTCCGGCTCGACACCCCCAAGGAGCGCGACTACTACACCAACGGCGGCATTCTTCAATACGTGCTGCGCGATCTGGCGGCCTGACGATCGGGCGGCTCATGGCAAAGCTCCCTTGTCCTGCCAGGCAAGGGGGCTGGGGTTTTTTTGTCAGCGAACGCGGATCAGAAGAAAAAGTTGGCGCCGATGGAGAAAATGTTGTTGCTGATGGTTCCCAGGCCGGAGCCGCCGGGCGTGTCCAGCGACTGGTGCGTGAACTGGACGAGAAGGCTTGCCGTGCCGGTATCCGACATCCACTCGAATCCCACGCCGTAGCGAACCGAACCGGCGCTGTTGCTTACATCGCCGCTCAGGTTGTACCAGCCGTAGCCGAGCTTGACGTAGGGCATGAATACATTGCCCTTGCCAAAGGGGAAACCCGCGCGCCCCGTCAACCCGTACACCTTCGAGCCATAGCTCACGGTACAGCCGGCGCAATTCTCGATGTCATGCGTCTTGTCGGCGTTCCATTGATAGAACCCGTCGACTCCGAGTACAAAGTGCCGGGCGAGCTGCCAGTCGTAGCCCGCCATGAACGTGGTGGCAAAAGCGACCTCGTTACTGGTGCTGTCGCTCGAAACGCTGTTGGCTCCGAACAGCACGCCGATATGCGGGCCGGCCCAGCTGCCGGAAGGCGCCGCGAAGGCCAGGGTCGGCGCAAGCAACAAGCCTCCCAGCAGCGCAAGAGGGCGGAAACGTTTCATCATTGCTCTCCGAAGATAGGGCACATGCGGCCAAAGCATAAACCAATTATGCTTGTCTATCAAGTGCATAGGGTCATACTCCGCAAACCGCGCCTGGGTTGAGACGGTCGCATCGTTGCCCACAATGCAGTCGTCCGCTCAAACGGGACAGACGCCGGATGCATGGCGCCTGCCCCGCGCGTTGGTCCGGGATCGCATTCAGAAGCGGAAATTCACGCCTACCGTAAGGTTGTTGTTATCCCAGTTGCCTACGTCGTCGCCATAGTCCGCATGCGTATATTCAAAGGTCAGGCTCGTGTTGTAAGCCAGCTGCCACTCGAAACCGGCTCCGAAACGCCATCCCGTGTCGTCGCCGCTGAAATCGCCCGTAAGATCAATGTGCGCGTAGCCAATCTTGAGGTACGGCATGAACTGGCTGCTGCGGCCCATGGGAAAACCGATCCGGCCGTCCACTCCATAGACGTTGGAGCCGCCGTTTACGTTTCCGCAGACGCCAGCAAAGCACACGTCGTGTCCCGTATCCTGATTCCACAAGTAGAAAATACTTCCACCGAACACGATGCTCCTCGACAGCATCCAATCATAGCCGCCATATATGCCTGCCGTAAAGGCGTTCTCCGAGCTGATGCCGTCCGCAGACGAATGATTCAAGCCCACCTTCAGCCCGACATAGGGCCCCGTCCATTGTCCCGGGCGGGCCGCCAGGGCCGCGGCCGGCACCAACAGCAAAACGACTAGTGTTCCCAGAAAAAAACTCTTCATGTCAGCCTCCTCAATACACGGTTGGTTCGAAACCTCAGCCTCAACCGTATCATAGCGGATGAGCCGGATTCAATGCGGTAGCGCACACTCGTTGCAGCTTGAATCTGTTGGCCGGTTCGGGCTCACTTTGCCGGCCGTGTACGCCGCATAAAGACGGCATTCCACCGCTCCCGCATCCAGGGCCAAACCAGGCGTTTCAACAGGGCAGGCGGATTTGCCGGCGAGGAAAGCCTGAGACGTACCCGCAGCCGGCGAAAGGTCTCGGCGCTCACGGCATCCCGAACGATGCAGAGCGTTCTCCATCGCCAACGCCCGCTCCGCAGCCGGACGATCGTCAGAACCGGCGTGACCAGCATGCCGGGTGTGATCCTGGCCGTATGGAAACGCCCGTCGCGGGTTTGAAATTCACAGCCACCCTCCGCCTGCCACACGAACCTGACGACGGCCGATGCACCTACCATGATGGCCCGGGTACAAACAAGCCACGCGGCATGGGCCAGCAGTACCGCAATGACGGCGACCGTCAGCCACCGCCCCAGACCGCTGCAGATCACTGCGGCAATCGCGAGCGAATAACCCGCCGCAATCAGGATTCCCAGTAACTGGGAGCGGCCGAAGGAAAGATCAATGCTCGGCGGTAATCTCTCGGATGACATGGCTCAATTCCACCACTTCAGAACTTCAACAAAAGTGGAAATCCTTACGCAGTACCCGGACTTGCCGTCGAAATCGCAATCAGAACCTCCAGTTGATTCCAACCGTATAGTTGTCGTTCTTCCAAGTGACCGGTTTAGCAAAGAAGTTTGCTTTGACATCGTACTCCGCATGAATGTATTGAAGCATCAAACTTATGTTGTGACTGAATCGCCATTCTATTCCGGTGCCAAGGCGCCATCCATCGGCGTCGCCTTCAAAATCGCCAGTAAATTCAAAGTGGCCATAACCTGCCTTCACGTAAGGCATGAATTGGCCTTGGTAGCCGAATGGAAATCCTATTCGACCATCCAGCCCGTATACATTGGAACCGACATCGTCCTCCAGGCAAGACCCGAAGTTGCACTCTATATGGCCGGTAATCGCATTCCACAGGTAGAAGATGTCGCCTCCAAGCACTATATGCCGATCCAACTGCCAATCGTAGCCACCATAGATCGCCGTCGCAAAGTCACTTCCAGAAAAGTCAGTTACGGAATACTCGGGGTTAGCGGACGATTGGTTCGAACCCACCTCGACTCCCGCGTATGGCCCGCTCCATTCGCCCTGTTGTGCAGCCAAAGCTGCGGCAGGGACAAAGAGCAGAGCTAACAAAATACTCACATGGAAACATCTCATCGATAGCGTCTCATCATCCGCCCGGTCCAATCTATTGTACGCAGTCCTGTCACGACGCAAGAACACTGCGGCAACTGCAAGCACGTACACCGCCGCAATCAGGCCCGCAAGTATCAGGGAATGCCCGAAGGAAATGTCAATCGCGGGAGGTAATCGCGTTGATAACATCGTTTAATTCGGCGGGCGGGATCGCCCTCCCCAAAACCCAGTTCAGAATATCCGGGTCCGGTTGTTCCAGCAACAAGGCATAAGCCTCGCGCTCCCCCGCGGAGGCCAAGACATAACGGGTGTCAAGATAACGTTCCAGCAAAAGATCCAGCTCACGCTGCCCGCGCCGCGAGCGCCAACGTACAAGCCCCGACGGTTTCACTGAAACTTGTTCTGCTTGTCCATCCATGGTTTTGCTGGTTGCTTTCGATCTTTATTCGCTGAGAACGCCGAGAAAATCAAAATAAATCCGTGCCCTGCGTACTCGGCGCACTCCGCGGTTACCAAGCCCTGTCCAATACGAACCATCTTGCTCCGACTACGCTTCGCGTTCGGCAATATCCTTCTTGATGTCCGCGATCGCCTTGCCCGGATTGAGATGTTTGGGGCAGGTATCGGTGCAATTCATGATGGTGTGGCAACGGTACAGCTTGAAGGAGTCCTGGAGGTAATCCAGGCGCTCGCCCGTGGCTTCGTCGCGGCTGTCGGCCAGCCAGCGCCGCGCCTGCAGCAGAATGGCCGGGCCGAGGTAGCGATCCGGATTCCACCAGTAGCTAGGGCAGGCGGTGGAACAGCAGGCGCACAGGATGCATTCATAGAGACCGTCGAGTTTCTCGCGGTCTTCGGGAGATTGCAGGCGTTCTTTGCTCGGCGTCGGCGAATCGGTCTTGAGCCAGGGCTGAATCGAGGCGTACTGCGCGTAGAAATGGGTCATGTCCGGCACCAGATCCTTGACCACCGGCATGGCCGGCAGGGGGTGGATTTTCACCTCTCCCTGGATGTCGTCCTGCGCCTTGGTGCAGGCCAGCGTGTTCATGCCGCCCGTCCTGCCGCCGATGTTCATGGCGCAGGAGCCGCAGACGCCCTCGCGGCAACTGCGCCGGAAGGTAAGCGTCGGATCGATCTCGTTCTTGATCTTGATCAGCGCATCGAGCACCATCGGGCCGCACCGGTCTCGGTCCACCTCGTAGGTATCCATGCGCGGGTTCTCGCCGGAATCGGGATCGTAACGGTAGATGCTGTAGCGCTTGATGTTGTTCGTGCCCGCGGGCGCCTTGAAGGTCTTCCCCTTCTTGATCCGTGAATTCTTCGGTAACCTGATTTGCGCCATTGCCTACTTCCTCAAATCATCGCGAGCAAACTCGCTCCCACAAAATCTCGCTCTCATTTCTCAGTACACCCGTTTTTTCGGCGGGAACGGTTCGATCTCGTCGCTCAGGGTGTAGTTGTGTACCGGCCGGTAATCAATCCGCACCTCATCGAACTTTTCGTACCAGGCCAGCGTGTGCTTCATCCAGTGGATATCGTCGCGATCCGGGAAATCGTCGCGCGCATGGGCGCCGCGGCTCTCGGGGCGATTGGCTGCGCATTTCATCGTCACCACGGCCTGCGGCAACATGTTGGCCAACTCGAGCGTCTCGGCCAGGTCGGAATTCCAGATGAGCGAACGATCGCTCACGCTCACGTCATCGAGCAGCGCGGCCACCTCGCCGATGTTCTTGTCGCCCTCGGCAAGGGTGTCCTTGTCGCGAAACACCGCCGCATCGTGCTGCATGGTGCGCTGCATGCGGTCGCGGATTTTTGCCGTCGGCTCGGCGCCGTCCGCATGACGGAAATGATCGAAGCGCGCCAGCTCCGCCTCGCCGGTCTTTTCGTCCAAAGCGCGGGTTTTGCCGGCCGTCAGCGTTTTCGCGCAGCGTTCGGCCGCCGCACGGCCGAAGACCACGAGATCGATCAGCGAGTTCGAACCCAGGCGATTGCCGCCATGCACCGACACGCAGGCCGCCTCACCCACCGCCATCAACCCCGGCACCACGCTGTCGGGATCGTCTTCGTTCAGCGTCACCGCCTCGCCGTGTCGGTTGGTGGGAATTCCGCCCATGCAGTAATGCACGGTCGGCAAGACGGGGATCGGCTCCCTGGTGACATCCACGCCGGCAAAAATGCGCGCCGTCTCGGAGATGCCCGGCAGGCGTTCGTGAAGCACATCGGCGCCGAGGTGTTCGAGATGCAACTCCAGGTGATCCTTCTTCGGGCCGATGCCGCGCCCCTCGCGCATCTCGATCGTCATCGCGCGGCTCACCACGTCGCGCGAAGCAAGGTCCTTGGCGTGCGGCGCATAGCGCTCCATGAAGCGCTCGCCCTCGCTGTTGGTGAGGTAGCCGCCCTCGCCGCGCGAGCCTTCGGTGATGAGGCAGCCCGCGCCGTAGATGCCGGTGGGATGGAACTGCACGAACTCCATGTCCTGCAGCGGCAGGCCGGCGCGCAGCACCATGCCGCCGCCATCGCCGGTGCAGGTGTGCGCGGAAGTGCAGGAAAAGTACACGCGTCCGTAACCGCCGGTTGCAAGGATGACGCGTTGTGCCGCAAAGCGGTGCAGCTTGCCCGTCATCAGATCCCAAGCAAGGAGCCCGCGGCACTCGCCCTCTTCCATGAGAAGATCGAGGGCAAAGTACTCGATGAAGAACTCGGCCTTGTGCTTGAGCGATTGCTGGTACAGCGTGTGCAGCATCGCGTGGCCCGTACGATCCGCCGCGCAGCAGGTGCGATGCGCCGTGCCTTCGCCGAAGCGCGTCGTCATGCCCCCGAAAGGCCGCTGGTAAATCCTGCCTTCCTCGGTGCGTGAAAACGGCAGCCCGTAATGCTCCAGCTCCAGCACCGCGGCCGGCGCTTCGCGGCACAGGTATTCGATCGCGTCCTGGTCGCCGAGCCAGTCCGAGCCCTTGACCGTGTCGTACATGTGCCAGGACCAGTGGTCCTCGCCCATGTTGCCGAGCGAGGCGGCCATGCCGCCCTGGGCGGCAACGGTGTGGCTTCGTGTGGGAAAAACCTTGGTCACACAGGCGGTCTTGAGCCCGGCCGCGGCCAGGCCGAGGGTGGCGCGCAGGCCCGCGCCGCCGGCGCCCACCACCACCACGTCGTAGCTATGGTCGATGATTTCGTAATCGCCGTTGTTCGACACCTTGTTGTCCGCCACCTCAAAGACTCCCGAAGCCGACCATGAGCGCGGCAATGATGCCGAGCAGCGCGAGCGCAATACTCAGAAACTTCGCCAGCGTGACGAACACGAAGGCTCGCCCCGGCGGCATGTAATCCTCGATCACGACCCTGAGGCCGAGGTAGCCGTGCCAGAACACGACCCCGACCAGCAGCACCGCGAACAGCAACACCCAGGGACGATGCATGAGCGCAATCACCTCGTAGTAGCCCGTCCGCATCACCCAGAAAAACAACACGGCCGCCGCCAGCCCCAGGGGAATCAGGGCAAGCGCGGTCAAGCGTTGTGCAAGCCAGTGCGCGGTGCCGTTGTGCGCCGAGCCGCGGCCGCGTGCCAGGGACAAGGGGGAGCGGTAATTCACAGCGCGCCTCCGAGGATCAGCCAACCGAAAATCCAGGCCAGTGCGGTCAGGAGCAGCGCACCGACGACGATCATCCAGCCGCTGACGCGATAGGTCAATGCGCCCCGTTCGGCATGAATGGGCTTGTCGAAGCCGCGTCCGGTATCCCAGAGCAGGTGGCGGACGCCGTTCAGGAGATGGTAGAAGAACGCGAGGCTCCAGAGGCAAAGCAGCGCCTGCCCGATCCACAGGTGGAAGAACCAGCCGGCGGTGGCGAAGGCACCCGGTCCGAGCGAGAGCGAAACGAGCCAGTACACCAGGCCGAGCGCGCCCGAGTACAACACGATTCCCGCAAGCCGGTGCAGAATCGAGAGCGTCATCGTGATGCGCCAGCGGTAGATGCCGATATGCGGAGAGGTGGGCATTGAATCAGGCGTCATTCCATCCCCCCGCACCTGCGGTGCGACCCCCTTCGTTCCGAAGGGGGTAAACATCCCAGTCCCCCTTCGCAAGCGAAGGGGCCAAAATTTCCACTTCCCCCTTCGCTTGCGAAGGGGGATTGAGGGGGATGTCCTTCGGGCGATCAGAAATCAATACAGCGCCCCTTCCTCTCCCAATCCCCGTAACGGGTCGGTTCTGGCCCTTTCGGGCCGCCGATTTCGCGCACATCCGGAATACCGTCGCCGGCGGGTAACGGCGGGTTGCGGGTTTCACCCCGGCTGCGTTCGTCGGTAGCGCCTTGCTTGTCGATCCTTGCGGTTTCGCGACTGGATGACTTTGTATTCATCTTTTCGATTCTACCACCCCGTTTGCGGCAAGCACGGCTTCGGCCACTACGAGGTCATCGGGTCGTGTCACCTTGGGATTGGCCGACCGTGCGGCAACCAGGCGCGGCCGGTACCCCGCACGTTCCATCGCCATCGCCTCGTCGGTCACCGGCGTGCCGGCGGATAAAGCCTCGTCGAGAGCCTTGCGCAGCAGGCCGAAACGAAACATCTGCGGGGTTTGCGCCGCCCACAATCCATTGCGATCCACCGTGGCGGCGACTCGGCTTGCGCCATCTGCACGCTTCAGCGTATCGGCCACGGGCGCGGCAAGAATACCGCCGACTTCATCATCTTCCAGCGTATCGATCAGTTGTTCCAGATCGCTTCGCGCCAGACAGGGACGCGCCGCATCATGAACCAGTACCCAATCCTTCTCATCGACCCTGTCGGCGATCACGCCAAGCGCCGCCGAAACCGAAGCGGCGCGGCTGGAGCCGCCGGTCGCGGTCAGCAACGGTTTTGCAGGCGCCTGCGGTTCCAGTTGCTCCCAATCCTCATCATCGCCGGCCAGCGCCACGACGATGCCGTCGATCCGCTCGGCGGCCAGAAACAATTCAATGCAATACGAAATCAGCGAGCGTCCGCACAATGGAAGGTACTGCTTGGGAAGACCGGCGCCGAAACGTTCACCCTTTCCCGCCGCCGGCACCACCGCCCAGATCGCCACGGTCGCTCAGCCCTTGCTGGCCGAAGCCGGCACCGCCACGCTCGCCGCGTTGGCAGCGCTCGCCCCGGCTGGCGCATGCACGATACGGTAAAAGGTTTCACCCTTCTTGACC
>JAKDMP010000196.1 GCA_030452225.1 Gammaproteobacteria bacterium | reverse complement strand
CCATCTTGTGAGCCGCTTCCTGGCGACGGGCCCGCAGCGGTTTACCGGCGAGGCGCTCGCGGACTGGTTCGAGCGGGCCCGCGGACGGCTCGTCGAAATGCGCTGCACGCTCGATCCGGCCCTTGCGAACGCGGACACGAACGCGCTGGCCTCCGAACGAATCCGCTGGCTGGAGCGCAAGGGGCTGATTGCGCGCACGGATTCGGGGTGGAAGAATCTGTGGCCGCAGGACAGCCCGCCCGGCTGGCGTCGTCCCGCCCGGTTGGTGCGGTACTTCGACAACGCGCTCGACGATCATCTTCGTTCCCTGGCGCCTGGCGCGGAGCTGCATCCTTGAACCTGCGACACGCACTGCGCATGGTGCTGCAACCGCGGGTCATCCTGCCGGTGCTGTTGACCGCAGCGCTGCTGGCCGTGGCGCTGAGCCTGGGCGACCTCGGGAAGGTGTTGATTCGCATTCAGTCGATCCCGATTTGGGTCATGGCGGTGGCGCTGGGGATGGCGATCGCTTATCTCGCGATCAAGGGCTGGCAGTTGCATATTCTGTTGAACCACCTCAAATTGCATCCGGGCTTTCACCGTCTGGTGCTGGCCTTTTCCGTCGGCGAGCTGGCGGTAACCCTGCCCTTCGGGATTTTTGCGCAGAACTGGGTGCTTTCGGCGACCGGCGGAGGCGAGTCGAAGTTCGGGCGCAGCTCATCGGCTACCGTCGTGATGCTGCTGGTCGAAACCGTGGTGGTCCTGCTGGTGCTTGCCGTCATCGGCATTCCGCGCTGGCCGCAATTGCGCACGGTGGCCGCAGTGTTCGCCTTCGGGCTGTTGCTGCTGGTCTATCTTGCGCTGCGCTTCGGTCACCTTACCGAACGCATTCATCCGCGCATTCACGGCAAGGTACTTCGCAAGGGCCTGAACCAATTGGAAGACCTGATCCAGGGCCTGCAAACCGTTTATCAACCCAAGCTGATTGCAGCCACCCTGCTCTCCGCCGTCGTTTACCTGGCGGCGCTTACCGTTGCCTTCATGTTCGTGGGCCGCAGCGTGGGCATACCGCATCTGGGCTTTCTCACGGCGGCGACGATCTATGCCTTTTCGCTGGCGGCGATCCTGCTCGCGGGCGGCATGCTCAGCCAGATCGGCACGGTGGAAGTACTGGGCATCGGCGCGGCGCAGGCTTGGGGGTTGAGCCTGACCGACGGCCTGGCTCTGATGCTCGGGTTTCGCATCGTCTGGACGGGGGCCATCTGGCTGGTGAACCTGCCGTTGATGATCGTGCTTTGGCGCACACTGAAGCCCGCCGAAAAGGTAAAGAAGTTATCCGCCGACGACTTCGAGAAAGCGGCCGACTGACTCCGCGCTCGACAGGCGTGGCAGACCATCGGCGGCCTCGGCGCGAACCAGGTCGCGCGGAATATCCAGCCGCGGTTGCGTGGTACTCCATACGTGGCCGCTTTCGCGGTGAAAGCGAGCGAGGTATTCCTGCTCGCTTTGCCCTGGCGTGGGCACGAACAGGGCGCGCTTGCCGAGCACGGCGAGTTCCATGAGCGTGGTGTAACCCGAGCGGGTGATGATGACGCGTGAGCGGTTGAGCATTTGCGCCTGGTGCTCGCGATCGAGATAGCCGTACACCGTGGCGCCGCACTGCTCGCTCTTTTCGCCCGCCAGCTCCGGTCGCCCGAGGGTGACGGCGATGCGGCCTTTCAGTTCGGGCAGGGCGGCCCTCACGCGCTCTTCGAAAAGTCCGCGCTGCGGTTCGATGCCCGAGACGGAAAAAAAGTAATCGATGTCTTCGGCCGTGTCCGGACGGACGACATCGGCGAGCGGGCCGAGGTAAACGAGCCGCCCTTCGCCCCAGTCGAGCGCCGGATCGTGGCCGAGTTTTCCGGACAGCCCGCCATTCTCCTCGGCATCGGGAATGAGTATCTTCTCGTAATGCCGGAGCAGGTTTCGTTGCCCCCATTCGACCGGCTTCTCGAAAGCCAGAAGCGGGCGCGGCATCATCTGGCGCAGGGAATGAAAGATACAGTAGCTGGGCACTTCGTGCGACCAGACGCCGAAGCGGCTGTCGGAGACGACGAGATCGAAGCCGCGTTCGCGCACGAGCCTTTCGGTCAGGCGATGTTCGAGTTTGAAATGCACCGACACCCAGGGCATGGAAAGGCTCATCCTGATGTAGAACATCGCCGGCCAGCGGCTGAACGGCTTGGGAATGTCGCGGTAGGGATAAAACTCGCAGGACTCGCCCAGCTCGTTTTGAAGCAGGCGCATGCCGTCGCTCGGCTCCATCAGGATGGTGACCGCATCGCCGCGTTCGACCAGGGCACGAATCAGCACCAGGCTGCGCGAGGCATGCCCGAGCCCCCAATCGTGCACGGCAAAGAGTACCCGGCGTCCCAAGTGTCGCACCTCGAAAAAGTTCCCGTATCCTAACAGGCGACGAAGCTCCTTCCTCTCTTCACGAGAGGATCCACGCCTTTCCCCCTCACTTCCGGGCAGAGTTCATCCTTTTTCCCCTTTCCACGCCAGGAGAATTCATCTTCTTTCGCCCTCT
>JAKDMP010000081.1 GCA_030452225.1 Gammaproteobacteria bacterium | reverse complement strand
CGTTCAATGACTTGCAAGACAGCGCCGGTCGGCCTCGTGAATAATGCAGGCTAGCCCCGGTCCAGGACCCGGCGGGGTCGGTCGGACACCCTCTTGCAAAGTGTCGGGAAAAGGAGTTTAATCCGCTTCAGAAAGGGCTGCGGAGTGGCGGGAGATGACGCAACGGCGCTTGATCGTCTGTTTTGACGGAACCTGGAACGAGCCCGACAAGGGCGAGAACCCGACCAATGTCGTTAAGCTTGTGCGCGCCATCAAGTGCAAGGCGGGCGATGTCAGTCAGATCACCTTTTACGACAAGGGGGTCGGCACCGGCGGGCCGCTGGACAGAATTGCGGGCGGTGCAAGCGGCGAGGGCCTGACCCGGAACATGATCGACGGGTACCGCTTCATCGCCAACAACTATGAAGACGGCGACGAGATCTACGCTTTCGGTTTTTCCCGCGGCGCCTATACTGCCCGCAGCCTTGTCGGATTCATCGGGCTCGCGGGTATCATTTCGCCGCTCGCCCTCGGCTCCGAACTGAGGAAGGCCATCGAAATTTACCGACACGAGGAACTGAATCGCAAGCACAAGCTCGAACGAATGAACGCCCTCGACCGCGAGTTCGTCTTTGGGCGCAAGACGGGTGTGCCGATCCGCTGTATCGGCGTGTGGGACACGGTCGGCGCTCTGGGGATTCCCGGCGATCTCGGGCGCCGGCTTGTGAGCAAGAACTATTTTCACGACGTGCAGCTCAGCGACAAGGTGGAAGTGGCGCTGCACGCCATCGCCATAGATGAAAAGCGTGGCGCTTTTGCGCCGACACTTTGGGTACGAAAAAAGGGCGACTCGCCGCCCCCCGGCCAGACGGTCGAGCAGGTGTGGTTCTGCGGGGTGCACTCCAACGTCGGCGGCTCCTACGTTGATGCCGGCCTCTCCGACTTGGCCCTCGACTGGTTGATCAAGCGGGTGCACGAACTGACCGGGCTGGAATTCGATCAGCAGTACATGGCGGATCACGTCAGGCCAGATGCCTACGGCAAGGGCGTGGAAAGCCGTACGGCGTTGTACCTCGGCAGCAAACTCTACCCCTACCAGCGCCTGATTGGTCAGACTGTACCCGAAGCCGGGGGCTTCGGGGGATGGTTCCGGAAAACATTCTCCGTGCTCGACAGGCGCTACGAACCACCGGATGGAAGCGAAACCATCAACGAGATGCTGCATGTCGCGGCGCTCGAGCGATGGGCCAAGCCGGTCGTTTGGGATTGCCCGGAGGACGAGGAAGGCAAGCCGCGTGACTACCGACCGGTCAACCTGGCAGCGGTGATCCGCGCTCACCACGGTGGTCGCTTGATGCCTGTCGTGGACCACGACGGACACATCATGACACCGCAGGCTGCCCCCTGGCCCGCGGCGCCCTGAGAAGGACCGGTCGACGTGGACAAGTCCAGTGGTAGCAACGTGGGCGAAAGCGCTTCCCGACCCTCCGGAATGCCGCTATGCGTGATGCGGCTTGGGCCAGAAAAGATGCAGCCGCGCACGCAGGAACAGCGTGATCTCGATGACGAGTGCGGCGAGCACCGCATAGTGGCCCCAGTGCGCGATGGCCTGCAGCAACGGAAACCAGAAGTCGCTCTCTACAGAATGCAGTTTGCTGAAATTCTGGTAGAGTTCGAGCGAGAAGGCGTAGAACATGCCGAAAGTGAAGTTGCGCGTCCATTGCGTCACGTCGTACACCAGGAGTCCCGGGCGAAGTCCGCGGCGATGCTCGCGCTCGCTCATGCGGATGAATTCGATCGCTTCGATCAGGACGAACAGCACCAGCGCGACCTGCCAGACGCCAAATATCACGTCGCCGCCGAAATTTGAGGTGAGCACGAGGGCAAGGCCGGTGATCGAGACCGCGCCGTGGATAATACAGTTGGCGTTTTTCCATTCTATGGCGAGGAACCAACTGCGAACGGCGTGATAGTGCAACGCGATGAGAACGAGGCCGCTGCACAAGAAGACCACGTCGAAGGCGACGAGACCGATCTCGATGCCGACGGGGAAGCTGCCGCCGAAATTCGCATGCAGGGCGAGCACGATCGATTGCGTGGAAACGGTCGCCAACAGGATGACGCCGTTGGCGCGCTGCTGGAGGGGGTGACGCCAGAGTTGCGCGTAGCCCTGAACGAAAAGGACGACGTAGGGCAGGTAAATTGCGACGGCGACCAGCGCGAGTACTCGGCTGAACCAGATCGCCTCGGGCATCGAGCGGGTGGCCAGCGTTGCCAGCACGGCCGTGCCGGCTACCCAGGTGCCCATGGCGAAACGGCGCAGCGGGTGCGCGTAGTGCATGCGAAAGTGCCGGTTCACGAAGGAGGAGCCGAACGACCAGGCGAGGAAAAGCCAGATCACGAAAATCTCGATCGTCGCCAGTCGCCCGAGAAGCGGCGTGTACATCGGCAATTGCGTGAACGCGAAGGCAGTGAATACGCCGGTCGACATGACGATGCCGCCGGCGCCGGTGGCCGAGTAGCCGCGATGCTTGAAGCGCCGGCGTATCAGCGACGACAGGACAAACAGTCCCGCGAACGCGCCGATGTCAACCGCGATCGTGGGTTGCATCGTCCCGGGAAGCGGCGGGTCGGATTGTTGTTGTGCGCTTGGCGCTCATGGCGGTTCATTGTGCCGCATTGCGTCGCTTCTTGAAAGGGCGAGGTGCCCGCAAGGCTTTCAGCCGCGGCGGCGGCGCATCAGCAGCATGCCGCCGCGCACGGCACGGATGAGGGGCAGGTTGATCACGCGCTCGGTCTTGCGTTCTTCGTTCAGATCGTACATGCGTCCCTGGAGCACATGCTCGATCGTGATCACGCTCAGCACTTCGCAGGGATCGTCGCGGGAGACGATCGGCATGTTGGAGATCTGCCTCTCGGCCATGAGGTTCGCCAGCTCGTGCAGGGTCATGTCCGGGTAGCCGACGATCATGTCGCGAATCATGACATCGTCGAGCAGGGTATCGGGCGTGGCGGCCAGCTCGAAAGCCGCATCGAGGAGCTGGTGGCGGGTCACGATGCCGACCATGCGGTCTGCGGCGTCCAGTACCGGATAGAGTCGCTGGCCGTGTTCGAGCTTGCGCCCGCCCGAACCCGACCAGGCGCCGGCGGCTTCATTGGCTGCATCGCGCAGGCTCGTGCCCGAGCGGAAGCTGACGAAATTGCGCGGCATGATTTCGCCCACCAGGTACACATCGAGCGCATCGACGGAGTATTCGCGCGTGATGTGCGTGCCCTTGCGCACCACCTTTTCGGTCAGCACCGAGCGCTTGAGTACCAGCGTGGAAAGCAGGAAGGCCGCGGTCGAGGCCACCACCAGCGGCACCAGCGCATCCCACTGGTGCGTGAGTTCCATCGCGAAAATCACGCCCGTGAGCGGGCTGCGCATGACGCCGCCGACCACGGCCGCCAGGCACATCAGGGCCCAGAAGCCGGGCGCCACCTGCGGGAAGACCAGCGCCAGCACCGCCCCCAGGGCGGCACCGATCATGAATACCGGCGCGAGTACGCCGCCCGAGGTGCCGGAACCCAGCGACAGGCTCCAGATCAGCGTCTTGACCACGAGGATGCCGACGATCAGCGAGAGCGTTGCCTGGCCGGTGAGCAGGGTGCGGATCACGTCGTAGCCGACCCCGAGCGCGCGCGGCTCGAACAGGCCGCCGATGCCGATGATGAGCCCGCCGATCGCCGGCCACCACATCCAGTGGATGGGCAGTTTGCGGAAGGTGTCCTCCGAGAGATACACCAGCAGGGTGGCGAGCCAGGCGACGAAGCCGCCCACCAGTCCCGCCACAATGCACAGGCCGAGAATCGCGCCGTTGATGTCGGAAAGGACGTAGTGCGTTGCGAAGATAGGTCCAAAGCCGAGGAGCGGCCAGCGGATGGCAGTGGCAACGACCACCGCGATCGTGACCGGCACGAAGGAGCGCGGCCGCATTTCGAAAAGCAGCAATTCCACGGCCAGCAGGATCGAGGCGAGCGGCGCGTTGAAGGTTGCCGCCATGCCGGCCGCGGCGCCGGCCACCAGGAGTGTCTTGCGCTCGTCGGCGGTGAGCGAGAGGGTCTGCGAGAGCAGCGACCCGAAGGCGCCGCCGGTCATGATGATCGGCCCCTCGGCGCCGAATGGCCCGCCGGTGCCGATGGTGATCGCCGCGGAGATGGGTTTGAGCAGGGCAATCCGCGGCTTGATCTTGCTGCCGCCGCGCAGGATCGCCTCGATCGCCTCGGGCATGCCGTGGCCGCGAATGGCCTCCGCGCCGTAGCGCGCCATCAGGCCCACGATCAGCCCGCCGACGACGGGCGCGGCGATGATGAGCCACCAGGCCTGGTCGCCGCCGCCGGGCGCGACCAGCTCGAGCGCCACGCGCTGGTAGAACACCAGGTTGGTAATCAGGCCGATGAGTTTGAGCAGGGCGGTGGCAACGAGGGCGGCGGCCCCGCCCACCAGGAGGGCGAGGGCGCAAATGATGAGCATGCGCGGATGCGCGTCGAAATCACCCAGCCGGTGAGGGACGCGTGGCCGGCCCGCGTTCGGAGTCGATGCGTCCCGGTTGTCCTGATCCTTGTGTTGTTGTTGCATCGACGAAGTCGGGTGAACGGGTTACCGGTTGGAGGCCTTTACCTCAGGCGTAGCGGTAGCCGAAGGCGGCTTCGAAACGGGCCGCGAATTCTTCGGTGGTGAAGAGGTGGTTCTGGGTGCCCTGGGAGGCGACCTTGATCGAACCGGCGAGCGAGGCGATGCGACCGGTGGTTTCCCAGTCGTAGCGGTGGAGCATGCCGTGGAGCAGTCCTGCGCGGTAGGCATCGCCGCAGCCGGTGGGGTCGACCAGTGCGTTGGGTTGGACGGCGGGAATCGCGATTTCCTCGCCGTCGACATAAATGCTCGAGCCCTCGGCGCCATGAGTGACGATCATCGCCTTGACCTGTTTGGCCACTTCTTTCAATTTGAGATGCGTGGTCTTGCTGAACATGCCGGCCTCATAGTCGTTCATGGCCAGCCAATCGGCCTGATCCATGAAAGTGATGAGTTCGGTTTCGCCAAACATCGGCAGGCCCTGGCCGGGATCGAAGATGAACGGAATGCCGGCCGCGTGGAAGGCTTCGGCGCGCTGAATCATCGCGTCGCGGCCGTCGGGGGCGACGATACCGATGGCGGCGCCCGTGCCGGTGGGAAGCGGTTGTTCGTGGGCGCGGCTCATGGCGCCCGGATGGAAGGCGGTAATCTGGTTGCCGTCGTCATCGGTATTGATGAAGGCCTGCGCGGTAAAGGCGTCGTCGAGTCGCTTGATGTGCCGGCGGCTGATCCCCAGTTCGTCGAGCCGCTCGGCATAGGCGGCGAAATCCTTGCCTGCCGCGCCGACCGGGAGCGCCTCGTCGCCGAGCAGCATGAGGGTGTAGGCAATGTTTCCGGCGCAGCCGCCGAACTCGCGCCGGAGATCGGTCACCATGAAGGCGACGGAAAGCGAATGGATACGATCGGCGAGAATGTGATCGCTGAATCTCCCGGGGAAGCGCATGATTACGTCGTAGGCGAGCGAGCCCGAGATCAGTGCTTTTTCACTCATGGTGCGCTCCGAGGAAGGAGTGAGGTGAGAGGTGTGGGGAGCGGGAGAAGACAAAGACCCGCGAGCGGGCTCCTTCTCTCTTTTCGTTTCTCTTCCTTCTTTTCCTGTGCATCATGTTCGAGTCTCCTTTGCGTCCGACAATCCTCTTGCGCAGGATCATCCCTCCCAGGCCAAGTCCGGCTCGCGGGCGGCGCGTACTTCGTCCAGCCGGCCGACCGGAGTCGTGTACGGCGCGCCCTTCACCTTGTCGGCATCGTCCCTTGCTTCGGCAAGAATCGCGGCCATGGCCGCGACGAAGGCGTCGAGCATTTCCTTCGACTCGGTTTCCGTCGGCTCGATCAGCAGGCATTCCGGGACGAGCAGCGGGAAGTAGATGGTCGGCGCGTGAAAACCATGGTCGAGCAAACGCTTGGCAAGATCGGTTGCCGTCACGCCGGTGTCTCTGGCGAGCTTTTTGAGGGTGACGATGAACTCGTGGCTCGCGCGCCGTTCGGGATAGGCCAGTTCGAAACCTGAGGCTTCCAGCTTGCGTGCGACGTAGGCAGCATTGAGCGTGGCGTAGTCGGAGACGCGGTACATGCCCTCGACACCGAGGAGCCGCATGTACACGTAGGCGCGAAGGAGTACACCGATGTTGCCGTTGAAGGCGGACAGCCGGCCGATGGAATCGGGGCGGTCGGCCTCGTTCAAAAGCCTGAAGGGTCCGTCTTTTCCGCGGCTCACCAGCGGCAGCGGCAAATACGGTTCGAGCCGCTTGCCGACGGCCACCGAGCCGGCGCCCGGTCCGCCGCCGCCGTGTGGCGTCGAGAAAGTCTTGTGCAGGTTGAAGTGCATCACGTCGAAGCCCATGTCGCCGGGGCGGACCTTGCCGAGGATGGCGTTCATGTTGGCGCCGTCGTAATACAAAAGCCCGCCTGCCGCGTGCACCTTTTCGGCGATCTCGGCGATGCGCCGTTCGAACACGCCGAGCGTGGAGGGGTTGGTGAGCATGATGCCCGCCGTCTTCGGACCGAGGGCGGCCTCGAGGCTGGCCATGTCCACGTCGCCGTCGGCGCCCGTTCTGATTTCGCGCACCTTGTAGCCGCACATGGCGGCGGTCGCGGGGTTGGTGCCATGGGCGGCATCGGGCACAATGATCTCGGTGCGATCATGGTCGCCGCGCGCTTCGTGCCAGGCGCGAATCATCGCCACGCCGGTAAATTCACCCTGCGCGCCCGCCATCGGCGCGAGCGACACGGCGGCCATGCCGGAGATGGCCTTGAGCATTTCCTGCAGCTCGTACAGGCAGGCGAGCACGCCTTGTCCGGTGGAGTCCGGCGCAAGCGGGTGGCGATCGAGAAAGCCCGGCAGCATCGCCAGCTTGTTCGACGCCCGCGGGTTGTACTTCATGGTGCAGGAGCCGAGCGGATAGAAGTGCGTGTCGATCGAAAAGTTCTGCTGCGAAAGCCGCGTGTAGTGGCGCACCGCCTCCATTTCCGAGACTTCGGGAAGCACGGGTGCTTGAGACCGGCGCAGCCCGGAGGGGAGGCCGTCGAGCGGGTACTCGCCCGCGGGCGCCTGCGCCTGCGCGCGGCGCCCCGGGCGGGAATGCTCGAAGATCAGCACGCGTCGAGCGCCTTGAGGGCGGCTTCGTAGTCGGGCTCGTCGCCGATTTCGGAGACGAGCTGGTTGTAGCACACCTGGTTGTCGGGGCCGAGCACGACCACGGCGCGGGCGGTGAGCCCGGCCATGGGGCCGTCGGTCAACAGCACGCCGTAGTCGGTGGCGAACTTCTGGTCGCGGAACATCGCCAGCGGGACGACGTTCTCGAGTCCCTCGTTGCCGCAGAAGCGTGCCTGGGCGAACGGCAGATCGGCCGAGATGACGAGCATCGTCGTGTCCGCGTGTTCTTTCGCGTAGTCGTTGAACTTTTTCGTGGAGATCGCGCACACCGGCGTGTCCAGGCTCGGCACGATATTGAGGAGCTTCTTGCCTTTGAAATCGGTGAGCGAGACGTCGTTCAGATCGCCTTTGGTGAGCTTGAAATCCGGAGCGGCGCTGCCGGTGGCCGGCAATTCACCGTTGGTATGGATCGTGTTTCCGTGCAAAGTTACGTCAGCCATGTTGTACCTCCTGTACTTGTCAAATTACGTGGTGTTGAAGGAGCGGGCCTTGCCCGCGACAGAATCGCCCTGGTGCGCCCTTTCTGCCTGACTGCGGCAATGGAGAAGAAAGCCCTCTCCTTTGACCGTGCAAGCGGGGAAGGGAAGCGGGAGTTGGAGAGGGATTCCCGGCCGCAGTAGTCGCGGGCATGGCCCGCTCTTACGAGAAAACTCCCGGGACGCCTCGCCATTTTTATGCCTCGGCTCGTGCCGGCTGCTTGACCAGCGCGGCGAGGGCGGCGGCAAAATGAGCGATGTCCTCTTCGGTCTTGGTCTCGGTAGCGCAAACGAGCAGGGAGTCGCCGAGCTCGGGTGCAAACCCGACGAGGTCGTAACCGCCGACAATGCCTTGTTGCTCGAGCAAGCCCGCCAGTACGTCGGCCGCGTTGCAGCCGAGCCGGACGGCCGCTTCGTGAAAGAAGGGCGCACTGAAGCGGCGCTTGCATCCGGCAGCTTCAAGCTGTTTGACCATTTCGACGGCAAGAAAGTGGCTGGCGGCCGCGACCCGGCGCAAGCCTTCGGCGCCGAGGAGCGACATGTAGATCGTTGCCGCCGTGACGGCCAGCCCCTGGTTCGTGCAGATGTTCGAAGTCGCGCGCGAGCGCCGGATGTGCTGCTCGCGCGCCTGCAGCGTGAGGACGAAACCGCTGCGGCCCTTTTCGTCGATGCTGCGCCCGACGATACGGCCGGGAATCTGGCGGGCATGCTCCTTGCGGCAGGTCATGAAGCCGAAGTACGGGCCACCGGAGGAAAGCGGGATTCCCAGCGGCTGGCCTTCGCCGCAGGCGATGTCGGCGCCCGCCTCGCCCCATTCGCCCGGCGGCGCGAGGAGCGCGAGTGAGGTCGGGTTGACGGCGCCGATGAGAGCAAGGCTGCGTTCGCGCGCGAAGCGCTCGAGCCGGTCGGTATCTTCGATGACGCCGAAAAAGTTCGGTTGGGCGGCGACGAGCGCGGCCGCTTCCGGCGCCGCGGCGAGCGCATCCTCGCTCATGCGCCCGGTCGCCGGGTCGAAGTCGATCTCGTGAAAGTGGATGTCCTGCGGGCCGCAGAGGGTTTTCAGCACGCTCTTGTAGCGCGGGTTGAGGGCCGCCGGGATGAGGAGTCGGCGGGTCTTGTCCTTGCGTTTGATTCTGAGAGCCATGAGCGCCGCTTCGGCCAGCGCCGAGGCGCCGTCGTAGAGCGAGGCGTTGGAAATATCCAGCGCGGTGAGCGAAGTCATCATCGACTGAAATTCGTAGATCAGTTGCAGCGTCCCTTGGCTCGCCTCGGCCTGGTAGGGCGTGTAGGCGCTGTAAAATTCGCCGCGCGTAGTGATTTCCCATACCGCCGCCGGAATGTGGTGTTCGTAAGCCCCGGCGCCGAGGAAGCTGAGATTGGCGTCGTCGCCCGCGGCGCGTTCGCTCATCAGGCGGGTGATGGCCTGTTCGCCCAGACCCTCGGGAACGCCCTCGAGGCGACTGATGCGCAGTTCGGCGGGGATGTCGCTGAACAGCGACTCAATGCCGTCCGCGCCAACGGCGGCCAGCATCTCGCGGACGTCGTCCTCGGTGTGGGGAATGAAGGGCACGGCTAGTGTCCCGTCTCGTGAGTCACGCGTATTTTCAGGCGGGACACTCTAACCCTCCGATTCTACATGGGCCGCGTAGGCATCGGCGTCCATCAGGCCTTCAGGCATGCCGCCGGCGGGGCGGATGCGCACCAGCCAACCTTCGTCCCAAGGGGATTGGTTGACCAACTCGGGTTGATCCTCCAGGGCCTCGTTGACGGCCGTGATTTCGCCGTCCAGCGGGCTGAACACGTCGCTCGCCGCCTTGGTGGACTCGACCACCACGCATTCCTCGCCGGTGGCCACTTCGCTGTCCACCTCGGGGAGTTCGACGAACACCAGGTCGCCCAGCGATTCCTGGGCGTGATCGGTGATGCCGAGTTCGATGGTGCCGTCGTCGAGTTCGCGCAGCCACTCGTGGGTTTCGGTGTACTGTCTGTCGTTGGGGATGTCGCTCATGGGAGTCTCCTTGACAAGCGTCAATCTAATCCAGGGCGACGCGGAGCTTTCCGCGGCGCACGAAAGGCGGTTTGACAACGGCGGCCGGCAGCTCGCGCTTGCGCATCCTCACGGTGGCTTCGGCCTCGCCGGCGGCGGCCTCGGGCACGCGGGCGAGGGCGATGGAGCGGTCCAGCGTGGGCGCGAAACCGCCGCTGGTGACCACGCCTGCGCCGGCCGCGGTGTTCACCGTCTGGCCGTGGCGGATGACGCCGCGGCCCTTGAGCACGAGGCCGACGAGGCGTTTTTTGCCGGCGGCATCGCGGGCCTTTTCGATGGCTTCGCGGCCGATGAAGTCGCGCTCGGCGGGATCGAGCGCCACCGTCCAGCCGAGGGCCGATTCCCACGGGTGGGTGGTCTCGTCCATGTCGTTGCCGTACAGGTTGAGCCCGGCCTCGAGGCGCAGCGAATCGCGCGCCGCAAGCCCCGCAGGCTGGATGCCGGCTTCGGCCAGGCTGTCCCAGAAGGCGCGAGCGCGATCGGCGGGAAGCATGACTTCCCAGCCGTCCTCACCGGTGTAGCCGGTGCGGGCAACCAGCCAGTCGCCGCGCTCGCTCGCCGTGAACGGCTTGAGTTCCAGGGCCCCGCCCTTGAGGGCCTCGGGCAGCACCGCGACCGCGTGTTCTCTCGCCTTGGGCCCCTGCACGGCGATCATCGCGAGATCCGTGCGCTCGCTCACCTCGACGTCGAAATCCGCGGCGATCTTGCGCATCCAGGCAATGTCGCCGTCGCGGGTGCCGGCATTGACCACGGTGCGGTAGCGCTGCGGACCGCGAAAATAGGTGATGAGATCGTCCTTGATGCCGCCCTCGGGATTGAGCATGACGCCGTACTGCGCCGCGCCGGGCGTGGTGAGG
>JAKDMP010000195.1 GCA_030452225.1 Gammaproteobacteria bacterium | reverse complement strand
GCGGGCCTGAGGCAAGTTGGGGATCGCGTTCATTAGTGCTTACGCTTCCGACCTCCCAGTTGACGGTGCGAGGCTTGAGTTCCGACCAACACGACGAGATTCTGGCGCGGTACCGCGGTTTTGCCAGTCGCAATGGGCAACCTAGCGGCCCGAACCTGCCTGTGTGCCGGGCCTATCGACTGGCAATCGACCCAGGTTTGCCCGCTACAGCACTCAGTCGCGACGGACAATACACCCCGCTTTGTACGCGCAGCGCACGAGGCATCGCATTGACGGGGTTCAACTTCAAGGCAACGATCGCTCTCGGTGCCGGTGTTGGCGTTGTCGTGCCTGCGCGAGGAGCCGGCGGATGATATCCTGCGAGCTGTGAAGGAGAGAATTGCGCATGTCGCTGAACGAAAAGCCGTCTGAATCCCTTAGCCTGAACCCGCGCATTCGCCATCGTGCGGTCGGAGACGATGGGGTGGTCGTCCATCTCGACAACGGTCGGGTGATGGTGGTGAACGAGGTGGGGCGGCGGGTCGTGGAATTGCTGTCCCAACCGCACGCGGAATCAGAGCTCGCGCGGCGCCTCGCCGATGAGTTCGAGGTCACCGCGGAGCAGGCCGAAACAGACTTGCGCGTGTTTCTTGAGCAACTCGACAGTGAGCAGGTGCTTACCAGGCATTCAAGGGGGGCGGAATGACGTACCGGGCCATACTTCGCCGCGTTCGGGAACAGCGGGTATTGCACGATGTGGCGCTGGAGCTAACCTATCGCTGTAACCTGGCGTGCTTTTACTGCTATAACGATCTCGGCAAACAGGGCACGCCTTTGTCGCTCGAGCAGTACCGGGTGCTGCTCCATGACTTGGCCCGCATGCAGACATTGCACCTCATGCTGACCGGCGGCGAGCCGATGATCCATCCGCATTTTTTCGAGATCGGGGCGCTGGCACGCGAACTGGGTTTCGTGGTGCGGGTGCGCACCAATGGTCACAACCTGTTCACACGGGCGTGCGAAAGGCTGCGGGACGAGGTCGATCCCTACGTGGTGGAGGTCAGCCTGCACGGCGCTACCGCCGAGGTCCACGATCGGCAGACACGGGTTGCCGGCAGCTTTGAGCGCTTGATCAAGAATATCCGCATCGCCACTGGAGCCGGCCTCAAGCTTAGCATGGTCACGACACCCACCCGTTGGAACGAACACCAAATCGACGACATGTTTGCGCTCAGCGACCAGCTCGGGGTTCCGCTACGCTTCCAGGGCCCGGTGGCGCCGCGCGATAACGGCGATCCCGAGCCGCTTGCGATCCAGCCGCGGCGGGAAACCTGGGACTACATCGGCGAACGCGTGAAGCAGCGCCGCGGCGCCGGCGGTGAGTACCCATCGACGGCGCCGGTCGATGCCACGGCGAAAGACCTCCCGCCCGAAACGCCGGCCACCTGCAGCGTCGGCGTGGCGGGCGTGGACATCGACCCGTACGGCAACGTCCAGGCCTGCATGCACTTGCAGGAAAGCGCCGGCAACCTCCATGAGCAGTCCATCGAGGAGATCTGGAACCACTCGCCGCTGTTCCTGCGCGCTCGCAACCGAGCCGTGGAGGCGGCCAGGCGCTTCCCCGACCAATCTCCCCGCCAGCTCGGCGCGCCGCTGTTCTGTCTGGCGGTGGAAGAAAACTGCAACAAGAGCTGTTCCGGTGGCTGCGGGCGCCGCGATTGAGCCGCTTCGGGCGCCGGCGCTTCGTGGACCCGGCGGGCCGCAAGCGGCCGCATTCCCGGTAGCACGGTCAGGCACCGCCGGCGGACCCGCTCCGGCGCACGCCCTGGGCCGGGCCGTCCATGACTGCGTGCGGTGGGGCGTGGACTTCGACGACGACGGCGTCCGCTTCGCCGTCAGCGGCGACTGTATGGATCCCTGCCTGAAACCGGGCCGGCCCGTGACGGTGCGGCCCGTGCGCCGCTACTGGCCCGGCGATGCGCTCGCCTACTACTGCCCGTACCGGCACAAGTACTTCGTGCACCGCTTGCTCGGCTACGTGCGGGCCGGGGGCGCCTGGAAATGCCTGATCATGGCCGATCGGGCGCGCCGCCCCGATATCCTGGTGGCGCTCGACGCCATCGCTGGGGCGGTCGTCGACAGCCCCTCGCGTTCGCAAATGGCCACCCCCACGCTGCGAATCCGCGCGCTCGGCCGTTACCTCTACTGGGCAGCCCGGCTCGCCATCCGCGCCTCGCGCCGCTCCCGCGGCCGGCAGGATGCCAAAGCGCCGCTGTAGTACCTCGCGCCCACCACGGCGCGCCGGCACGTCCGTGCGCGAACTCGACACCATCGCTTCCCGTCCGCGCCAGCGCCGAGCGAAACTCGGCCTCCAGCAGATTCGACGAGGTTAGCCGGCCGACGCCGACGAGGTGTTCCGCCAGCCCTTGGGCGCCGTATTCGCCGAACGCGGAGCAGGTCGGACCAACAAACCGGTTGCAATCGTCGCATACGCCCACCGCCGACAACAAAACAGGGTTTGACGGCACGGCCGACTCTGACTAGACTGAAGTTATTGGTTGAGTCATGCGAGTTTTGCTTATGATTCAATTGGTT
>JAKDMP010000080.1 GCA_030452225.1 Gammaproteobacteria bacterium | reverse complement strand
CGCCGTGGCAGAGCCGGGCATCTATGCCGTCGATGCGCTGGTGCGCCGCGCCGGGCCGCTTCAGGAAACGGTCGATGCGCGGGATTCTTCCAGGCTCTGGCTCAATCCCGAGGATGCGGACGCAAGGAAACTCTCGGCGGGCGACCGCGTACGGATGAGCGGCGAATCGGGTGAGCGGGAATTCGTGTTGGCCTGCGATCCGGGGGTGATCCAGGGTTCAGCCTGGTTTCCGGCAACCTGCGGCATGATCCCCTGGCAGGCGGTCACGCTCGAAGCCGCAGTCGCGGAGGCCGAGGCCTGATGGACTTGCAGCGTAAACGATTGAAAAAGGCGCCAGGGGATGAATGAATTCACCCAATTTGTCGTTGGAGTCTGGCTGCAGGTGCCGGGTTGGGCGCAGTATCTGCTGATCATCGTCGGCGAGATTCTCGCCATTGTCATCCCGGTCATCCTGGTGGTGGCGTACATGACCTATTTCGAGCGCAAGGTGATCGGCTACATGCAGTCGCGTATCGGCCCCAACCGGGTCGGTATTCGCGGTCTGCTGCAACCGTTCGCCGATGTGATCAAGCTGGTGATGAAGGAAGTGGTGCTGCCCAGGAATGCGAACCGTTTTCTGTATTTCCTGGCGCCCGTGCTGGCGATCCTGCCGGCGATCGGTGCCTGGGTGGTGATCCCGTTTTACCCGGGCGTGGTGGTGGCGGATGTGGATGCCGGCCTGCTCGTGCTGCTGGCGGTCAGCTCCATCGGCGTGTACGGTATCATCCTTGCCGGCTGGGCTTCCAACTCCAAGTATGCCTTTCTCGGCGCGATGCGCTCGGCGGCGCAGATGGTGTCCTACGAGATTGCCATGGGCTTTGCCATCGTCGGTGTGCTGATGGCGTCGCAAACCCTGAATCTTACCGAGATCGTCCAGCTCCAGGCGGGCGGCATCTGGCACTGGTATTTCATTCCATTGTTGCCGTTGCTGGCGGTCTATTTCATCTCGGGCGTGGCCGAAACCAACCGCTTGCCCTTCGACATGGCCGAAGGCGAATCGGAGCTGGTGGCCGGCTTTCATGTGGAATATTCGGGTACGGCCTTTGCCGTATTCTTTCTCGCCGAATACACGAACATGGTGCTGATTTCGGCGGTCGCCTCCATCCTGTTCCTGGGCGGCTGGCTTTCGCCCTTCGAGGGATTGTCCTGGATCGGCCAGCCCAGCACCTTCTGGCTGCTCCTGAAGATGGCGTTCTTCCTGTTTCTGTTCCTGTGGTTTCGCGCGACGTTCCCGCGCTACCGCTACGACCAGATCATGCGCCTCGGCTGGAAGGTGTTCATCCCCGTGACCCTGGTGTGGATTTTCGTCGAGGGCGCGATGATCATCGGCAACGTCCATCCGTGGTTCGCGTGACGGAGAGGATTTGATTATGGTTCAACGTGTAAAAGACTGGCTGCAGAGTTTCCTGTTCCTGGAATTGTTCGAGGGCATGTTCACGACCGGGCGCTACTTCATCACCCCCAAGTTCACCATCCAGTTTCCCGAGGAGCACACGCCGAAGTCGCCCCGTTACCGCGGATTGCACGCGCTGCGCCGCTACGCAAACGGCGAGGAGCGCTGCATTGCCTGCAAGCTCTGCGAGGCGGTGTGCCCGGCGCTGGCCATCACGATCGACTCCGAGCGGCGTCCCGAGGACGGCAGCCGGCGCACCACGCGTTACGATATCGACCTTTTCAAGTGCATCTATTGCGGCTTTTGCGAGGAAGCCTGCCCGGTGGATTCGATCGTGGAAACGGGAATCACCGACTTTCACTTCGAGGAGCGCGGCCAGCAAATCATGAGCAAGGACAAGTTGCTTGCGGTCGGCGATCGCTTCGAGAAGGAAATTGCGGTGGCCCGCGCCGCGGACTCCCGTTACCGTTAACCGTCAGGAGCTAAAGGAAGGAATACATGTTGTCTCCGGGCGAAATAATCTACCAGGCCTTGTTCTACCTGTTCGCGGGGGCTGCGGTGCTGGCTGGTTTGCGCATGATTCTGACGCGCAATCCGGTGTACTCCGCGTTGTTTCTGGTACTGGCCTTTGTCAATGTCGCCTTGCTATGGGTGCAGATGGGGGCGGAATTCCTCGGTATCATCCTGGTGCTGGTTTACGTGGGCGCGGTCATGGTGCTGTTCCTGTTCGTGGTGATGATGCTCGACATCAATCTCGCCACCCTGCGCCAGGGTGTCACCCGTTACGCCCCGCTGGGCCTGGTCGTGGCGGGTCTGATCATCGCCGAAATCGTGTGGGCCGTGTGGGGGCATTTCCTCGGCGTGGGCAACACTCCGCAAACGGCCGCATCGGCGCTCAGCAATACGCGCGAGCTGGGAACGGAAATCTATACGCACTACCTGTACGCCTTCGAGGTTGCGGCGGCGATACTTGTGCTCGGAATTGTCGCCGCGATAGCGCTCACCTTGCGCTGGCGCCCGGCGACCAAGCATCAGAATCCCGGCCAACAGATGCGTGTGAAGGCCGACGAGCGGCGCATTCGCCTGGTCGATCTGAAGGCCGGAAAGAAGGGTGAGGAGTCATGATCGGGCTGTACCATTACCTCGGGCTGGGCGGTGTAATTTTCGCAATTGCCATGGCCGGTATCTTCATCAACAGGAAGAACATGGTGTTGCTGTTGATGTGCATCGAATTGATGCTGCTTGCCGTGAACATCAACTTTGTCGCGTTTTCGCGTTTCTCCGGCAATATCGACGGTCAGGTCTTCGTGTTTTTCATTCTCACGGTTGCGGCCGCCGAAGCGGCGGTGGGCCTGGCCATTCTGGTGGTGCTGTTCCGCAATCGGCGCAGCATCAATGTGGAAGAGATCAACAGGTTGAAGGGTTAGGCGCATGGAAGCGATTCTTCTCGTTATTCTGCTTGGTCCGCTGGTGGCATCCGCAATCGTCCTGCTGGGCCAGAATCAGCTCAGCCGCAAAGTGGTGCATTCGCTTGCGATTGCCGCGGTCTTCGTCTCTTTCTGCCTGTCGATATACGTGCTCTACCTCTCGATCTGGGGCGGTCTGGGCGTGCATGAGGAGATTGTCTACACCTGGGGGGTAGGCGGTCCGTTCACCTTCAGCATCGGGTTCCTCATCGATCGGCTGAGCGCGCTGATGATGTGTATCGTGACGTTCGTCTCCTTTGCGGTGCACGTTTACACCATCGGCTACATGGATGACGACTCGGGTTACAAGCGCTTTTTCGGTTATATCGCCCTGTTTACCTTCTCCATGCTGCTCCTGGTCATGGCCAACAACTTCATGCAGCTGTTCATGGGTTGGGAGATGGTCGGGCTGGTGTCCTATCTTCTCATCGGCTTCTGGTACCAGAGGGACTCGGCGACATTCGCCAGCCTCAAGGCTTTCGTCGTCAACCGCGTCGGCGATTTCGGGTTTATCGTCGGCATCGCCGGTGTGCTCTTTTTTGCCGGCACGCTCAATTACCTCGATGTCTTCGCACAGGCGCCGGCGATCGCGAACCAGGGCCTGTGGGTGACGGCTCACCAGTACGTGAGCGCTCCCACCCTGATCAGCATATTGCTGTTCGTCGGCGCGATGGGCAAGTCGGCACAGATTCCGCTCCATACCTGGTTGCCCGGTTCGATGGAGGGGCCGACGCCCATCTCGGCCCTGATCCATGCCGCGACCATGGTCACGGCGGGCATCTTCATGGTGGCCCGCTGCTCGCCGCTGTTCTCGCTTTCGCCGACTGCGATGAGTTTCGTTCTCATCGTCGGCGCGACCGGCGCCTTCTTCATGGGGTTGATCGGCATTGTGCAGACCGATATCAAGCAGGTAGTCGCCTACTCGACCATATCACAGCTCGGCTACATGACCGCGGCGCTGGGCGCAGGGGCCTTCGCGGGCGGCATATTCCATCTCATGACCCATGCCACTTTCAAGGCACTACTCTTCCTCGGTGCCGGCTCGGTCATCATTGCCATGCATCATGAGCAGGACATGCGCAAGATGGGCGGGCTCGCCCGCTACATGCCGATCACCTACATCACCTTTCTGATCGGCGGCCTGGCGCTGAGCGCGTTCCCGGGTTTTGCCGGGTTCTTCTCCAAGGATGCGATCATCGACGCCGTGGGCATGAGTGCGACACCGGGGGCGACCTACGCATACTGGTGCGTCCTGCTGGGCGCCCTGGTCACGACGATTTACACCTTCCGCATGATCTTTCTCACCTTCCACGGCAAACCGCGAATGGACGAGCATACCAAGTCTCACTTGAAGGAATCGCCCTGGGTGGTGACCTTCCCGCTGATTTTGCTTGCCATCCCTTCGGCGGTACTCGGCGGCATCGCCGTCAAGTGGCTGGCGTTCGGCGATTTCTTCGGCAGCTCGATCGTGAATCGCGCCGGCGATGCGCCGCTTTCCCTGATGAGTGAAGAATTCCACGGTGCCTGGCAGATGTTCGTGCACGGTTTCTCGACTTGGCCTTTCTTCCTGTTCGTGATCGGTTTCGTGCTGTGCTGGGTGTTTTACATCTGGAAGCCCCACTGGCCGGCCATACTGCAGAGCAAGCTCCGGCCGGCGTGGTTTGCACTCGACCACAAGTTGTTCTGGGACGACCTCGAGGTCGGAGTCGTCATGGAAGGCTCGAGGAGGCTCGGAAGTGCGCTTTGGCGCTGGGTGGATGATGGCCTTATCGATGCGGTGGCCGTCAATGGCACGGCCCGCGCGATCGGGCTCGGCTCGCGCGTGATCCGGCATATTCAGTCGGGGTATCTCTACCACTACGCTTTCGTCATGGTCATCGGCCTGGCGGTAATGGTCGGCTGGCTCATCTGGCGCTGAATACATGAACGGAAAATCGCACAAGGACATTGAAGGGGAAGACGTTTGCCGTATTTGAGTCTGGTCATCTGGGTGCCGGTTCTCGGCGGAATCGTCGTGTTGGCGGCCGATCGGCTGCGCGTGCGCTGGCTCGACATCCGCTGGCTTGCGCTCGGCTTCTCGATCCTCACCTTCGCCCTGTCGATCCCGCTCTACACCAGCTTCGACGTCACCACGCCCACGATGCAATTCGTGGAGAAAGTGCCGTGGATTGCCGCCTACGACGTCAATTATTACCTGGGCGTGGACGGCATTTCGATGCCGCTCATCATCCTGACTTCCTTCATGACGGTCATCGTCATCATCGCCTGCTGGAAGATCATCCAGTACAAGCTGGCCCAGTACCTCGCGGCCTTCCTCATCATGGCCGGCCTGATGAACGGTACCTTTGCGTCGCTCAATGCGGTGCTGTTCTACCTCTTCTGGGAAGCCATGCTGATCCCGATGTTCCTCATCATCGGCATCTGGGGCGGCCCGCGGCGAATTTACGCGGCACTCAAGTTCTTCCTCTACACCTTCCTCGGCTCGGTACTGATGCTGGTGGTCTTCATCTGGCTGTACCTGAAGACCGGGAGCTTCGACATTTTGGGCTTCTACAATCTTCATCTCGGGCTGGTACCGCAGATGCTGATATTCTTCGGCCTGTTTGCCGCCTTCGCGGTCAAAGTGCCGATGGTGCCTGTGCATACATGGTTGCCGGATGCGCACGTGGAAGCGCCGACCGGCGGTTCGGTGATTCTCGCCGCGATCCTCCTGAAAATGGGCGCCTACGGCTTCCTGCGCTTCAACCTTCCGATTGCGCCGGACGCGAGCATGAAGCTCGAGTGGTTCATGATTGCCCTCTCCCTGATCGCCATCATCTATATCGGCCTGGTGGCGATGATGCAGAAGGACATGAAAAAGCTGGTGGCGTATTCGTCCATCGCCCACATGGGCTTTGTCACCCTGGGCTTCTTTGTCATTTTCATGATCTGGCAGAACACCGGCAGCCTCGGAGCGGCCACCCTGACCGTTGAAGGCAGCCTGGTACAGATGATCTCGCATGGCCTGATCTCGGGCGGTCTCTTCCTGTGCGTGGGCGTGCTCTACGACCGCATGCACACCCACGAGATGGCGCAGTTCGGTGGCGTAGTCAAACCCATGCCCAAATACGGCTACTTCTTCCTCGCCTTCATGATGGCGAATTCCGGCTTGCCGTTAACCTCCGGCTTCGTCGGTGAATTCATGGTCATCCTCGGCAGCTTCCAGGCCAATTTCTGGGTGAGCGTGCTGACCGCCGTGGCGTTGATTACCGCTTGCTCCTACTCGCTGTACCTGATCAAGCAGGTCGTGTTCGGCAAGGTCAAGAGCGATCGCGTGGCGGCGTTGAAGGACATCAGCCCGCGCGAAGTGCTCATTCTTGCACTGGTTTTCCTGCCGGTCCTGCTGATCGGCTTTTATCCGCAGATTATCCTGCGTGTCATGCATCCCACGGTGACGCACCTGCTTTCGCAGGTGGTTCCGGCGGCCCTGGGCGGAGGAGCAGGCTGATGAAAAACTACTGCGCTCGGCAGGTTACTCGCCGCTTCGTGGCTCGCCCTGCGGGCCATGCGCCACAGGCGGCGCATGTTGTGATTCGTCTGCGACGAATCGCTGAACGCGAGCGGTGCTCGAAATCCTCATTTACCAGCTTGTTCACTGCGTTCGCCGCGCTGCGAAGCAATGCTTCGGTCGCGGCTCACCTGCGCGTCGGTCGCGCCCAATCTGCCTTCGCTCGCGACGTTTTTCAACAACCCGCCAGGAGCGTAGCATGGGTTTGAGTGCCACCGACTACATCGCGGCGCTGCCGGAAATCGTTCTACTGGGAGCCATCTGCGTTCTGCTGGTCGCGGCCGTATTCCTCAGGGAAACCCGCGATGCAGTCCTGCACTACGGATCGCTGCTGACTATCGCGGTGATGGCAATCATCACCGGCTTCCTCCTGCGAGATCACCAGATGATTGCCTGGCACGGCAATTTCATCCAGGACGGGATGGGGGACGTCCTTCTGCTTTTCTGTTACGCCATCACCGGCGCGGTGCTGGTCTATTCCCGCCCCTACCTCAAGGAGCGCGGCCTGTTGTCGGGCGAGTTCTACGTGCTGATGCTGATGGCGCTGCTCGGCGCCATGGTTCTCATCCAGGCCTACAGCATGCTGGTGCTCTATCTGGGCGTCGAGTTGCTCGCCATCTCGATGTATGCGCTGGTCGCGCTTTCCCGCGATGACGGGACCGCTTCCGAGGCGGCGATGAAATTCTTCGTGCTGGGCGCCATTTCCGCCGGAGCGCTCCTTTTCGGCATGTCCTGGATCTACGGGCTCAGCGGAACGCTGAACATCGGCGTGTTGTCGGCGCAGTTGGTGGGTTCATCCGGCACGAGTATCGGTCTGTGGGTCGGTCTCGGCTTCGTGATTCTCGCGATGGCCTTCGAACTCGGCGCCGTGCCCTTCCACATGTGGCTGCCGGACGTCTACGAAGGCGCGCCCTCGAGCATGGTCGCTTTCATTGGCTCGGTCCCGAAGATTGCGGCCTTCGCGTTTTTCATGCGGCTGCTGGTCGAGGGCTTGGGGCCGCTGCACGATATCTGGATGTGGCTGTTGACGGCGATGGCGGTCGGCTCGCTGACGATCGGCGCCATCGTTGCGATTGCCCAGCCGAACATCAAGCGCATGCTTGCCTATTCCACCATCAACCATGCCGGCTTTATCCTGCTCGGCATCCTGGCCGGCAATGCGCTGGGTTACCGTGCGGCGATGTTCTACACACTCGCCTATGTCATCATGTTCGTCGGCGCCTTCGGCGTGATTATTCTCATGTCCCGCTCCGGCTTCGAGGCGGATATGCTGGACGACTTCAAGGGACTCAACGAGCGCAGCCCATGGTACGCCTTCGTCATGTTGATGATGATGCTTTCCATGGCGGGCATTCCGCCTTTCATCGGCTTTTTTGCCAAGTTGGAGGTCATCCGGGCGGTGCTCGATGTGAACATGACCTGGCTTGCGGTGTATGCGGTGATAATGGCGGTGATCGCCGCGTTCTACTACCTGCGCATCGTCAAGCTCATGTATTTTGATCACGCCGAAGACAAGCAGCCTGCCATCAAGGCTCCCGCCGATCTCAGGCTACTGTTGAGCGTAAACGGGCTTGCCGTACTCGGTCTCGGGTTATTCCCCGGCGGCCTGCTGGCCCTGTGCGGTATCGTCTTCGGCATTTGACACCGGCATTGCGGCAGCGTACTGCGAGCAGACGCCTCCTGCCGTACCCGTTCAGATGCACGGCAGGCGGCGAGTACCCGACTTTTTGTCAGCTCCTTGCTGCTTTTCCGAGCAACTGCGCGGCTTCCTTCGCCGCTTTCTGTGCCATCGACAGTTTGTCCGCCTTGAGGCCGAATTCGGCCGCCGCAACCGCCTTGAGCAGCGTTGCGTGAAGCTTGCCATTGTCGGTGACATCGCTCAGGGCGCCATTTCCCATTCCGTTGCAGGGATTCAGGACCTTGGGATCAAAGGCTTTGCCGTCGGGGCCGACCAGGCAATTGATGGCATGCTGCAGATGCGCGTGCGCGGTTTTCAGCGAATCCTCATTGGAGGCCATGAGCGCATGAGCCTGCGCGGTCGAAATTTCCTGCGCGCCAGCCGCGTTCGTGTTTTGCGCCGCGGCTGCGCCAACCGACCAGACAAGCGCAAAAACCGCGATGACACCAAAACCCAGATATTGTCGTTTCATGAAAGGCACCTCTCGTTGAAGATTGAAGTTTCCAAGCTGGCATGACGACCCGCCCGTGCCGGGTCGATGCATACCTGTCTGCTGCGCCCTACCATACAGCAATGACCGTACGGCTTGCAGTCCCTCCCATGGAAAACCGTCTACAATTGGTGCAAACAAAGCATGACAAGCATATGAATTACAAGGAAAATGGCATCCGTGTGCGCCGGCGCGCCGTGGCCCGCCCGGGGCCAGCCTGCGGGCGGGCCCGAGCTGCGCAGGGGCCTCCCCGCAACGCCTGCACCGAAAGGGCGCCAATCCGCAAGTCGCTGAGCGAGCCGTGTCGTCGGAGAAAGTTTTGCAGCGCTCCGCGGCGATTCGCGCAAGGGTTGTATTCGTTCCGCCGCCCTGGAGCCGGCAGCCGCGCGCACCGGAGAAGTATACTGGCGGAAGATGCGCAAAGATTCAGGGGTCGAGTGTGGCGAAGCGGATCGAGGACTATGCGCTGATCGGCAACATGCGAACCGCGGCGCTGGTGAACCGCGAAGCCTCGATCGAGTGGTTATGCCTGCCGCGCTTCGATTCGGACGCCTGTTTTGCCGCGCTCCTGGGCAAGCGCGACAACGGCCATTGGCAGATTGCGCCGCGCAGCAAGGCCGCATCGACAACTCGCCGTTATCGCGGCGAGACCCTCGTGCTCGAAACCGTTTTCGAAACGGCGGACGGCGAGGCGGCCGTGATCGACTTCATGGCGCTCGGCGAAAAGAACGACGAGACGGTTCATGTCGTACGCATCGTCGAGGGCCGGAGGGGCGAAGTCGGGATGGGGATGGAACTCATCCTGCGCTTCGATTACGGCCGTATAGTGCCTTGGGCGCGCGGCTCCGGGAACGGGTTTAAAGCCTTCAGCGGGCCGGATGCGGTGAGGCTGCGTGCGCCTGTCGAATTGACGAATGAAAATCAGGTGACTCGCGCCGAATTCCGGGTCAAGGCCGGCGAACAGATTCCCCTCGTGCTGAGTCATTATGCCTCCTTCAAGGATGCCCCTGCGCAATGCGATGCCGAGGCGGCGCTCCGGGACACGGAACGCTGGTGGTCCGCCTGGAGCGAGCGCTGCAGCATCGAGGGAGAATGGCGCGAACCTGCGGTTCGCTCGCTCATCACCCTCAAGGCGCTGACCGATCGCGAGACGGGCGGGCTGGTCGGCGCCGCAAGCTGCGGTTTGCCGGAGGAGCCCGGCGGCGAGGCGAACTGGGATTACCGTTACACCTGGCTGCGCGATGCGGCCTTGACCCTGCAGGCACTGCTCAACTCGGGATACGACGAGGAGGCGCGTGCATGGCGTGGGTGGTTGATGCGGGCGGCGGCCGCCGATCCGGCGAAGCTGCAGCCGGTGTACGGCATCGGCGGTGAGCGGCGGCTCGAGGAAGTGGAACTCGATTGGCTCGACGGCTTCGAGGGCAGCCGCCCCGTTCGCATCGGCAACGGCGCTTACAAGCAGAAGCAGTTCGATGTCTACGGCGAAATCATGGATGGGCTTTATTGTGCGCGCGAGCACGGAATTCAGCCCGACGACGATACTTGGGGGATTCAGCGCGAGTTGGTCCACTACCTGGAGAGCCACTGGCAGGACAAGGGCTCGAATATCTGGGAGGGCCGCGGGCCCGAGCGTCATTTCACCCTTTCGAAGGTCATGATCTGGCTCGCATTCGACCGCGCGGTCAAGGCGGTGGAAAACTTCGGGCTCGAAGGCGACGTCGAGCGCTGGAAAGGACTCCGGCAAAAAGTGCACGACGAGGTGTGCGCGAAGGGGTTCGACAAGCCGCAAAATGCCTTTGTGCAGTATTACGGGGGGCGCGATCTCGACGCCGCTCTGCTGCTGATGCCGCTCGTGGGTTTCCTGCCGGCGGACGATTCGCGCATCGAAGGCACTGTGAAGGCCATCCGGGAAAACCTTGTGTACGAGGGGTTCGTGTACCGCTACAGGACGCAGGGCGCCGAGGGCGGCGCGCCCGCAAGCGAGGGCGCCTTCATCATCTGCGGGTTCTGGCTGGTGGACGTGCTGATTTTGCAGGGCAAGCGCGAAGAAGCCCTTGAACTCTTCGGGCGGCTGCTTTCCATTCGCAACGATGTCGGCCTTCTCTCCGAGGAGTACGATCCGGACGAACGCCTGTTGGTGGGCAATTTGCCGCAGGCATTCTCCCATGTTGGTTTGATCAACAGCATCCACAATCTCCTTTAGCCTGCATTATTCATGGGGCATTGCGAGTGATTGCGGAATTCGCAGCAAGCC
>JAKDMP010000194.1 GCA_030452225.1 Gammaproteobacteria bacterium | reverse complement strand
TCAATGACTTGCAAGACAGCGCCGGTCGGCCTCGTGAATAATGCAGGCTAGCGCTCCAGGTACTGGAGTTTGTCCGGAGTATCCATCCAGTCGTCGGCATCCTCGGGAGCGTCGATTTTTTCCGACAAGACAGGCCAGTCTTTCGCCAACTCCGCGTTCAGATCGATGAATTGGCGCTGGCTCTCGGGTACGTCGTCCTCCGAGTAGATGGCATCGACGGGGCATTCGGTTTCGCACAGCGTGCAGTCGATGCATTCATCGGGGTCGATGACCAGCATGTTCGGCCCGGCGTGGAAGCAATCCACCGGGCAAACCTCGACGCAATCGGTGTATTTGCATCGAATGCAGCTTTCCGTAACGACGAAGGCCATGTATCCTTCCGCGATTCAACCGTCATATTTTGCCATATTCCGCGGCAAAATTTGTTCTGTTCAATGATCGCGCTCGACGATGAACCGCGACAGCGTAACCAGCGGTGCGGCATCTTCGCCGAGGGGCTCGAGCGCTTCCAGGGCCTCCGAATACACGGTCGCCAGTGCGCGGCGAGCCTCGTCCACGCCGAGCAGCCCGGTATAAGTGGGTTTGTCATGAGCGGCGTCGGCGCCGGCCTGTTTCCCGAGGCGGGCGGAATCCCCGCTGGCGTCGAGAATGTCGTCCTGGATCTGGAAAGCAAGGCCGATACGCGTACCGAATCGCTCCAATGCGTGCAAGGCCGCTTCACGGGGTTCCTGAAGGCTGTGTGCGCCGAAGAGCACGGCGGCGCGAATCAGCGCGCCCGTTTTCATGGCGTGCATGTTGTCGAGCGCGCCTCGCTCGAGTTTTTTGCCCTGCGCCTCGATGTCCACCATTTGCCCGCCCGCCATGCCCATCGAGCCGCCGGCCCGGGCCAGTATCGCCGTCATGCGCAGGCGGCGCGAGGTGTTGGCAATCATTGCGTGATCGCGTGCAAGTACTTCGAAGGCGAGGGTCTGCAGGGCGTCCCCGACCAGGATGGCCGTGGCTTCGTCGTAGGCGCGGTGGCAGGTCGGGCGGCCGCGGCGCAAGTCGTCGTCGTCCATTGCGGGCAGGTCGTCGTGGACGAGCGAGTAGGCGTGAATGAGCTCGATGGCGCAGGCGGGGCCGTCCAGGCGTCCCACCGGCACGCCCAGCGTTTCGCCCGTGGCGTAAACGAGTAGGGGGCGGATGCGTTTGCCGGGAGCCAGAACGGCGTAGCGCATGGCGGCGTGCAGGCGTTCGGGTGCATCCGTTTCATCCGGCATCCAGCGCGCAAGAGCGGTTTCGACCCGTTCGCGATAGTTGGAGATTCGTGTGGTGAAACCGCTGGCGGCGTCAGGCATCTTGATGGAACGGCTCGGGCTCGGCATCGTCTCCTTCCTTCAGCAGGATCTCCACGCGCTGTTCGGCGCGCTTGAGCGCTTCTTCACAACTCTTCAGAAGCTTCGTGCCCGACTCGAAGCGCTTGAGCGCCTCCTCCAGAGGCAGATCGCCTTCCTCCAGCACGCGCACGGTCTCTTCGAGTTCGCCCAGGGCTTTCTCGAAATCGATCCCGACACGGCTTCCCGAAGTTTGCGACGGACTATTCATGGCCACCCTGTACGTTGTGTGATTCGGGCCGTTTAGCGGGCCTGAGAAGGCATGGTAGTCGGACGCGGGCCCGGAGTCAATTGCCGTCCGAATGGCCGGCCGGCGTTGATTTGACAGGTCTTGCGGAGCGCAGTAGACTGTCGGCAGGTTTAGAATCATTCTAAAACCCGGTACACGAGTGCTTGTCACGAGAACAGGAGGCAATCGCCATGGAATTGAAAGGCAGCAAGACGCACCAGAATCTGAAGGACGCTTTCGCGGGAGAATCCCAGGCCAACCGACGTTACCTGTATTTTGCGTCCAAGGCGGATGTGGAAGGCTACAACGACGTATCCGCGGTGTTTCGCTCCACGGCGGAAGGCGAAACCGGACACGCCCACGGTCATCTGGAATACCTGGAAGCGGTGGGCGACCCGGTGACCGACGTGCCGATCGGGGGAACCGACAAGAACCTCAAGTCGGCCATCGCCGGCGAGACCTACGAATACACGGACATGTACCCGGGCATGGCGAAGACGGCGCGCGACGAAGGCTTTGATGAAATCGCCGATTGGCTGGAAACGCTTGCGAAGGCGGAACGCTCGCATGCCAACCGCTTCCAAAAGGCGCTCGATACGCTCGACCAGTAATTCCCGTCTTGTAGGAGCGTGCCATGCGCACGACATTCCGCCCTCCTCTTTGCCGCTGCAAGGCGGGATGGGGGGGTCGAAGGGGGATTTCCGTCGCGGGCATGGCCCGCTCCTGCAGCAGCTCTCGTCTGACGGAAGTTGGGTTATGACCGAGGAAACTGCACCCCGCGAAGGCAACCTCAAGGCGCCCTACCGCCACCCGCTGGGTTGGGATGAGGACGATTTCTGGAACGAGGAATCGCTGTACGCCGAGATGGAGCGGCAGTTCGATATCTGCCATACTTGCCGCCGCTGCTTTTCGCTGTGCCAGTCCTTTCCGACCCTGTTCGATCTCATTGACGAGTCCGAGACGATGGAACTGGACGGCGTGCCGCGCGAAACGTACTGGAAGGTCGTCGATCAGTGTTACCTCTGCGACTTGTGCTTCATGACCAAGTGCCCGTACACGCCGCCGCACGAGTTCAACATGGATTTTCCGCACC
>JAKDMP010000079.1 GCA_030452225.1 Gammaproteobacteria bacterium | reverse complement strand
CGCACATGCAACAGATCGCCCACCTTGTGGACGAGATAATCCTCCTGCCCTTCCACCTTGCCGTCGGCAAAGGCCGTCTGCCACAAGGCTTCGATCACGTCGAACTTCTCCTCCTCCTGAAGTCCCACATCGAGCGCACGGGTATGCTTGAACAGGGAGACAGCACGATCCGCCGCGCGCTCGCCCTCTTCGAGAAGCTGCTCCGCGGCCTCCTCGTCCAGGTCGAAGCGGCGCGCCAGCAACCGCTTCACCACTTCGTACTCGCGCAGGTCGTCGGCATAATCCGCGCGCATGATCTCCACCAGCAAGGCGGCGAGCGAAAGATTGATGTCTTCATCCCCGGCCAATGCTTCGCCCGGGGCCGTGAACCATCGCCTCAGACGGGCGCGCAGTGCGGCCTCCATCAGACCTGCTCCTCGTTTGTCCCGGAAAGTGTAGCGCAGACGCGCCGGCGCAAGACGGTCAGGTTGCCGTGGAAGAAATGTCCCACGCCCTCGAATACCGCCACTTCCGGCGGCCGGCCCAGCGAACGCGCCCACGCCAGGGTCGCCTCGGCCGACACGACTTCGTCGCCGTCGCCTTGCGCGAGCAGCCAACGCCGTGCCTGCGGGGCACTGCCGTCCAGCGCGTAATCGGAAAACCGATCCACCGGCGGCGCCACGGTCACAAGCACGTCGCAAGAATCCTCACTGCTGGCCCGGATGACGATGGCGGCGCCGAATGAAAAACCCAAGCGCCAGCGCGCAAGACCCGGATAACGGGCTTCCAGCCAGCGCTCTGCGGCCCGAAAATCCTCGAGTTCGCCGCGCCCGTTGTCATGCCTCCCCTCGCTGTGCCCAACGCCGCGGAAGTTGAATCGCAAGGCCGCCGCGCCACTCTGCACCGCGGCCCGCGCAAGCGTATAAACCACCTTGTTGTGCATCGTTCCCTGGTAGAGCGGATGCGGATGGCAAACCACCGCGGTTGCGGCGGGTCGCTCGCCGTACTCGAGCATGGCTTCAAGCCGTCCCGCAGGCCCATCGATCGAAAATGTCTCGCGCTTCAACGCTCTTCCTGCCGCCACTTCGCTCGCATCGCTTCATTGTAACGATCCCGTTGTATCGGTCATGCCGCCGGACATTCAGGACGATTCGTCCTGATTGCCATTGCCGTTGCCGCTCTTTTGGGGTACGACCGGTTTTGGCGGCACGAACGACAACAATACATCCCCCGGCTTGGGCTCCAGGTTTCCTTTTGCCGCGCATACCCACAAGCTGCCTCCCCCCCGTTGCAGCAATACGGGCATACTCTGGGGATCGGACTGCTCCTTGAAGTCGGCATAGCCGAAACTCTCGGAAAAAGGCGTCTTCTGGAACCGCCACTGCTGGATGATGCGCTGATACAGCATTTCGTACCCGGCCTCCTCACTGAAGGCAATTTGACCGCGACGCGTGCGCGTCAGGCCGCGCGGATCCTTCTCGTCCCCACTGTGCATGGGCAGCTGAAAAACATTCTCGTGCCCCAGCTCGGGCGCAAAACTCGCGCACACCAGCGCATTGTAGGCATCGTTCGCCGTAGTAGCCAACAAAGTACCCACATCCGTCAGTTCGAGGGTGGCCTCCGCCTTGTCGGACAGGATCTCGCCGTAAAACACCGGCACCCCGGCCAACCGGGGACTGCGCAGCCGGTGCCAGACATTGTCCACCACCAGCACGTCGCCGCCCACATCCATCACCGCCTTGGCGAATGCCGTGGACCACGGCGAGGCGCCGATAATCAAAAGTCGATCGCGCGAGTGCGCCGCCTGGCCCAGCCGCCTGGCAAAGGGTGCCAGCGTACTGCCCTGCAGTACCACACTCACGAACACCAGGGCGAACATCAACGGTTCCAGTGCTACCGCGTCGGCATAGCCGGCCGCCAGCAGGCTGGGAGCAAGGACGCCCCCGGTGGCGGCGGCCACCACCCCGCGCGGTGCCGCCCAGGCGGCGACGAGCCGTTCGCGCCAATTGAGCTTCGCCCCCGGCATGACCAGCAGGATTATCAGCGGCCTGATGATGAACAGCATGACCGGCACCACCAGCCAGATCACCCAATGCATATTCATCAGCGCCTGCGGATCGAGCTTCGCGGACAGGAGGATGAAAATAATGGCCAGCATCAAGGTCGATACGTACTCCTTGAACCGGCGCATTTCCTCCACCACCGAAAGCCCCAGGTTGCCGAGCGTGATTCCCATCAGGGTGACCGCCAGCAAGCCGGCTTGAGGCAGCACCAGGTTGGCCAGCACGTAGACACTCAGCACCAACGCGAAGGTGATCGGCTGCTTGAGGTATTCGGGTATCCAGCCGCGCAGCAACACGCGCGAGAACAGCCAGGCAACGCCCATGCCCAGCGCCACGCCGACCGCCACCGCCGAGGCGAGATGGCCGACGATGGTCCAGACGGTTCCGCCGTTGACCTGGATCAGCCAGAACTGGACCGTCAGCACCGCGAGCAGCGCGCCGATCGGATCGTTGACGATCGCCTCCCAGCGCAGGGTTGAGGCAATGCGCCGTTTGAGCATGGAATGGCGCAGCAACGGCAGCACGACCGTGGGACCGGTCACCACGCTGATGGCGCCGAAGACCGTCGACAAAGGCCAGCCAATGCCGCCTACGTAGTGCGCCACAAGGGTCCCAAACAGAAATGCGAGCGGCACGCCCGCATACACAAGCCGATTGAGTCCCGAGGAGGCGTGGCGAAGCTCATGCAGGCGCAGGCGCAGCCCGCCCTCGAACAGGATCAACGCAACCGCCAGTCCGACCAGCGGCTCCAGCGCGTTTCCGAATTGCTCGTGCGGGCGGATAATACCGAATACCGGCCCGGCCAGCACGCCGAAAACAATCAGCGGAAGGATGGCGGGAAATCGCAAACGCCCGGCAAGCAACTGCGCAGCCATGCCTATGACGACCACAACGACAACGACGGTCGCTATATTCATTTATGTGTCGGGATTGAGCGCTGGGTAATACGCATCATGCCAGAAAATCGATCCCATGCAAACCGGCCCCCGGGGTTATCATGTTGGAGAAACCAACGGAGTCGCAATCATGGAATTTCATATCGAGGATATTGAAGACGGCGGCTGGATACCCGAGCGCTTTGCCTTCGGTGTACCCGATTCCGACCGACGTATGCGCTTTGGTGCAAACCGCAATCCGGCACTGCACTGGAGCGGCGCGCCGGCCGGCACGCGCACGATGGTTCTGATCATGCACGACGACGACGTGCCGGCGCGCGCCGATGATGTCAACCGGGAGGGGCGTACCATCGCGGTGGACTTCCCGCGCGCCCGCTTCTATCACTGGCTGACCGTGGATTTGCCGCCCAATTCCGAAGGCTTCCTCGAGGGCAGTGCCTCCAAGAAGGTCACCGCGCACGGCAAGGACAAGAAAATCGGCCCCCTGGGCGGCCGGCAAGGACTCAACGACTTCACGGGCTTCATGAGCTCCGACCCCGAGATGGCGGGTAACTACTTCGGCTATGACGGCCCCTGCCCGCCCTGGAACGACGAGCGCCTGCATCATTACCACTTCACTCTCTACGCCACCGACCTGGAGTCCTGCCCCGTGGAAGAGGGCTATGCCGGCGCCGACCTCGAGGCGGCACTCGAAGGGCATATCATGGATTCCGCGCGCATCAGCGGGGTGTACAGCCTCTACCCGCCCTTGCTTGAAGAGCGCCCCCGAAAACCTGCGGATGAAGATTGAAAATGTGCGAGCGCGCCATGCACGCGCCGATTCTTCACTCCCCCGTGCCGCCAGGGCGGAAAGGGGAAGTCGAAGGAGATCCCTGCCGCGGCCATGGGCCGCTCCGGCTGTAGGGCGGATAAGCGCAGCGCATCCGCCGCTGTGGATTCGGTGGATGCGCCTGCTGCGCAGACTCATCCACCCTACTCGCTACAAGACAGGTAACAAACCCGATCAGGTCGAGACGGCGTCGGGCGCCATTTCGCGCAGGCGGGTGACGGCGGCGCCGATGTGCTCGATGGCCAGCTCCACCTCGTCCATGGTGGTAAACCTCCCGACGCTAAGGCGCAGGCTGGAGCGGGCGCGCGCATCGGAGCAGCCGATCGCCTTGAGCACATAGGACGGGGCGCGCGAACTCGAACTGCAGGCCGAGCCCGTGGACACGCACACGTCGGTCAGGAAATAAAGCAGCGTTTCGCTGATGACGTTGTCGAAGGCCAGGTTGAGTACATGCGCCACGCGCTGCCCCTCCTCGGGACCGTTGATCTCCACGCCGCCCAAGGCATTCAAGCCGGCGTACAGGCGTTCTGTCAGGGCGCGGCTGTGAGCGGCATCTTCTGCCAGCCGCTCGCCGGCAACCTCGAAGGCACGCCCCATGCCGACGATCTGGTGCGTCGCCAGCGTTCCCGAACGCAAGCCGCCCTCGTGGCCGCCGCCGTGAATCATGGCATCGAGCTGCACTTGCGGTGCACGGCGCACGTACAACGCGCCGATGCCTTTCGGTCCGTACAGCTTGTGGCCGGAGAAAGACATCAAATCCACCGGCAACGCGCCAAGATCGATCGGCAACTTGCCGGCGCCCTGCGCGGCATCGACGTGAAACAGCACGCCCTTTTCGCGGCAAACCTCGCCGAGCACGGTCAGGTCCTGGATGACGCCGATTTCATTGTTGACGAGCATGATCGATACCAGCACGGCCCCGTCGCCGATGGCCTCGCGCAATGCATCCACCCCGATCCGGCCCCGCGCATCCGGGGTGATCCGGGTGACGCGAAAGCCCTCGCCCTCGAGTGCGCGGGCGGTATCCAGCACCGCCTTGTGCTCGGTCCGGCTGGTAACCAGGCGGGAGCCTTCCCTGCCCAGGTGGCGCATCACGCCCTTGAGCGCCAGGTTGTCCGACTCCGTCGCACCGGAGGTGAAAACGATCTCCTGCGCGTCGGCGCCCACCAGGGCTGCAATCCGGACGCGTGCCGCCTCGACCGCCTTGTGCGCCGCACGACCGGCGGCATGGCTGATGGAGGCCGGATTGGCAAAGCCGCCCTCATGACCGAGGAAGGGCAGCATCGCCTCGACCACGGCCGGGTCGGTCGGCGTGGTCGCCGCGTAATCGAGGTAAACCGGCTTGTCAACGCTCATTCGATTGCCGCTTCCTGCGCTCGACGGCGGTAAGGAATCCACGTAACAGTTTAACCTCGGCCGGCTCCAGGCGGGCACGATGAAACAGGCGCTCCACCCGGTGAAAGGCCTGCCGGGGTGCATCCGCATCGACAAAGTTCACCGCGCGGGCCACCTCCTCGAAATGCGTTATCAACCCCGCCACCTCGCCCGCGCTGGCAACCGCGGGCGGCTTGTCTCCGGGCGGCGCATCGGCACCGGCCGCGAACAGCTCGCTGGCAACCACCTGCACGGCCGCGGACAAGTTGAGCGAGGCATAGTCCTGCGCCGTCGGGATGTACCACAGGCGATTGCAGCGTTCGAGTGCCGCATTGTCGAGGCCATTGCGTTCCGGGCCGAAAAGAATGGCCACTTCGCCACGTTCCTGCTCACGCATGCACTCCGCCATGCCCGAACGCAGGGCGCAGACCTGCGGTCCCAGGGAACGTTTGCGGGCGCTCGTGCCGACCACGAAACCCGCCTCCGCGATCGCCTCATCGATGCTCTCCACCACGCGTGCATGGTCCAGAACGTCCACCGCGCCCGAAGCACGCGCCCGGGCGACGCTCCCCACCCTGCAGCGCGGATCGACCAGCACGAGGCGATGCAGCCCCATCACCCGCATGGCACGCGCCACCGCCCCGATATTCCCGGGATGCGTCGTGCGCACGAGCACAATCGAGACTTTTTCGTTCATGTTCCTGAGCAGGCAAGTGGATTTGTTATTCTAGGGGCGATCATCGCACAAGTCTTCTTCGTGGATCCACTCGTCAATATTGCCGTAACCGCCGCGCGCGCGGCCGGAGCCGTCGCCCTGCGCGGCATGAACCGGCTCGACGATTTGCGTGTGGAACGCAAACGGCATAACGATTACGTCTCCGAGATCGACCGGCGAGCCGAAGAAGTCATCCTCGACATCATTGCCAAGGCCCACCCGGACCACGCCATCCTCGCCGAGGAAAGCGGCGCCGGCGGCAAGGATGAGAGCGACTACCAGTGGGTCATCGATCCCCTCGACGGCACGACCAACTACCTGCACGGCTTCCCCGCCTTTGCCGTGTCCATTGCCGTACTCGAGCGCGGACGGCTTGCACACGGGGTGATCTATGACCCATTGCGCGAGGATCTGTACATCGCCAGCCGCGGGCAGGGCGCGCTGCTCAATGACCGGCGCATCCGGGTGGCGGGACGCAAGGGCCTCAAGGGCGCATTGATCGGAACGGGTTTCCCGTTCCGCGACTTTACCTACCTGGACGACTACTTGGCGATGTTTCGCGCCGTGGCCGGCGAAAGCGGCGGCGTACGCCGCGCGGGCGCGGCGGCGCTGGATCTCGCCTGGGTCGCCTCGGGCCGTTTGGATGGATTTTTCGAACTCGGGCTCATGCCCTGGGATATTGCCGCGGGCTGCCTGCTGATCGAAGAGGCCGGCGGAGAATTCGGCCACCTCGGCGGGCGGCCCGGCTGGCCGGTGGCCGGCGGCCACCTCGTGGCAGGCAATCCGCGCGTGTACGCCGCCCTCACGCGGACACTCGCCCCGCATCTGCCGGACGGCCTGAAACCCTGACCGCAATGTACTCGGACTCCTCGTCCCCTCCGCCTTGCTCGCTTCAGCGTGGAAGGAGCCATTCCCAATCCCTCCCCATTGCGCGTAGCGGAAGGGGGAGACGGAGGGGGTTTCTTCAACGAACGCGCAACAAAGAAAACCCCCTCCAACTCCCCTTCCCCGAAGACGGGCAAGGGGGAGAGCGTGGGTCGCCCCTGCCCGCCTGACAGTGGCAAAAGGGAGGACAAAAGTGCAGGAAGAAGCCGCGGTATTGATAGTTCCCGCATTGAGCGCATTGAGAACTCGCAAAAACCGCGATTTTCGACGCCTCCGGCAGATCAGGGCTGGTTGTTTTCCGCTTCGGCACCGGGTTTCTTTTTCTTGATGAAATGCTGGCGGCTTGCGCCCAGCATGTAGGCCGAAGCGCTGGCGATGTAGATGGAGGAATAGGTGCCGACGGTGATTCCGATCGCCAGCGCGATGGAGAACCCGCGCAGCGGCGGCCCGCCCACCACGAGCAATGCGATGACGACCAACATGGTCATGCCCGCCGTCATGATGGTGCGAGACAGGGTTTGGTTCACCGAAACATTGACGATTTCGTACACGCTGCCGCGGCGCATGCGATGGAAATTCTCTCGAATGCGGTCGAAGATGACCACGGTATCGTTGACCGAGTAACCGAGCATCGCCAGGATCGCCGCCAACACGTTGAGATTGAACTCCCACCCGGTGATCGAGAAGACGCCCATCACAATAAAGAGGTCGTGAAGCGTGGCGAAAATGCCGCCCAGGGCGAAGCGCCACTCGTAGCGCACCATGAGGTAAACGAAAATCAGGAGCAAGGCCACCAGAAGGGCGAGCGTCCCCTGGGTACGCAACTGGCTGCCGACCTGCGGGCCGACGGTAGTGACGCGCTTTTCCTGTACGCCCGGAGTGGCCGCCTGCAGCGCCGTGACAACGCCCTTGGCTACCTCCTTCGAGGCCTCGCCCGCCTTCGGGGGCAGGCGCACGACGATGTCGGTCGGCGAGCCGAACTGCTGCACCGTCTGGTCTTCGAAACCGGCGGCGGTCAGGGTGGCGCGAATCTGCCGGGTGGAGACGGCTTCCGGGTAGGTCACTTCGACCACGACGCCGCCGGTAAACTCAATGCCGTATTTGAATCCCTGCACGGCAAGCGAAACGATGGCCAGCGCGATCACGATCGCGGAAGCGCCAATCGCGAGCTTGCGAACCCGCATGAAGTTGACGCGCGATGTGCTTTTGAATATTTCCATTACGAGAACCTCACACCGGCAACCGTTTCAATCTGCGCCCGCCAAACACCGCATTGACGATCGCGCGGGTACCCATGATGGCCGTGAACAGCGAGGTGACGATACCGAGGGAAAGCACGACGGCAAAGCCCTTGATCGGTCCCGAGCCGACCGTGAACAGTACCAGGGCGGCGATCAGCGTCGTGAGGTTCGCGTCCACGATGGCCGTCATGGCGTGCTTGTAACCCGCCTCGATGGCGGCCTGGGGAGAGGAGCCGACGCGCAGCTCCTCGCGTATGCGCTCGTTGATCAGCACGTTGGCGTCCACCGCCATGCCCAGGGTCAGCACGATGCCGGCGATACCCGGCAGGGTCAGCGTGGCCTGCAAAAGCGACAGCAAGGCGACGATCAGGATCAGATTCATGACGATGGCGGCATCGGCAATCAGTCCAAAGGCCTTGTAATACACCGCCATGCACAAGATCACCAGCAGGAAGCCCAGCGCCACCGCATACAGTCCGTAGCGGATGTTCTGCTTGCCCATGCTCGGCCCGATGGTGCGTTCCTCCACGATCGTGACCGGCGCGGCCAACGGAGTGCGCAACGTCAGCGCCAGATTTTTGGCCTCTTCCTGATCGAGCCCGGTGATCTGGAAACGGTTGGAAAACACGCCGCGGATGGTGGCGACGTTGATCACTTTTTCGATGCGCTTGGTCGTCTGAATCTGCTTGCCGTCCACTTCCTTGATGATGCTGCGATTCTGGATATACAGTACCGCCATGGGATCGCCCAGGTGTTGGCGGGTCACCTCGCCCATGCGGGCCGCGCCCGAGGAGTTCAGCGAAACGTTGACCGCGGCACTGGCGGATTGCTGGTCGAATCCCGAACTGGCATCCGTGATCTCCGGCCCCGCGGCCACGATTTGGCGCTCCAGAAGGATGGGTGCACCGCCCCGGGTGGCGTTCGGGAACAATTCGGCATCCAGCGGGATGCGCCCGGTTCGCTTGGCCACCATGGGACTGATCGTCCCCTGGTACACCAGTCGAAACTGCACCGTCGCGGTATCGCCGAGCCGCTGCTTGGCGCGCGCCGCGTTGCGCATGCCCGGCAGTTCGACCACGATATTGTTGCCGCCCTGGCGCTGCACGATCGGCTCGGCCACGCCGAGTTGGTTGACGCGCCGGCGCAGCGCCACCACGTTCTGGCTGACGGCAAGATCGCGTATCTGCTGCAGGCGCGTGGGCGCCGGTACGATGTTCAGCACGACGTCGCCCTTGACGTCATAACTCGTGAAGGTGACGGTGGGATAAAGCTGGGCGATGACGTCCCTGGCCCGATCGACGACGGAGGGGCTGCTGAAAGTAAATTGCAGGTTGTGCCCATCGCGCGTAGCGTTGGAGTAACGTACGTCGGCGTTGCGCAGCGCGGTCTGGATGCTGCGTAATTGATTGGTAAGGGTACGCTCGACGGCGGCCTGGATATCCACCCTGAGCCGAAAATAGATGCCGCCAACCAGATCGAGCCCCTTGGCCATCGGCTTCAGACCGAGCGCCTGCATCCACTCGGGTGTGTTCGGGACCAGGTTCAGCGCGACCGAATAGTCATCGCTGAGTGCATCCTTGACGACTTCGCTCGCGCGCAACTGCGTGCGCGAATCGTCGAACACGAAGACGCCCTTTCCGGGCATGACATCGCTGCGTACATAGTCGATGCCCGCGTCGGCAAGCGCCGCCCTGGCCTGGCTCATCGCAAAGGGCGGAAACTGCGTACTGCCGATTTTGGTGATTTGTACCGCCGGCGATTCCCCGAACAGATTGGGCATCGCGAAGATGAAGCCGAGCACAACGACTCCGATCACCAGCAGGTATTTCCACAAGGGGTAACGGTTCATAAATCCCAATCATTGCGTCCGCCGCCGTGGCAGGCGCTTGTCAGTCCATGCGAATCACATTCAGCCGTGCTTGACGGTGCCTTTGGGCAGCACCGTGCCCACGGCATTCTTCTGTACGCGGATTTCCACGCCCTTGGCGACTTCAACGCCGACGTACTGTTCGCTGACCTGGGTCACGCAGCCAAGTACACCGCCCGAGGTCACCACCTCGTCCCCGGCCGAAAGGTTGGAGACCATTTCGCGATGCTGTTTCTGACGCTTCTGCTGCGGGCGGATGAGCATGAAGTAAAACAGCACGCCGATCACGATGATGATGATGAAAAAAGTCCAGTTGCCGCCCATGGCTGTCGAACCGCCGGACGCGGCACCCGCTCCCCCCGCTGCCCAAGCTTCGGAGATGAATGAAGGCATGTATTGACCTCAGAGTCGGATATGAAGCAATGAATCGCGCATTATCGCATAAATCAGGGATTTTCCAAGCGGCCCGCGTGAAAATTGCGACGGAAAATCTCGAACCGGCCCGCATCAATGGCGGCCCGCAGGTCCGCCATCAGCTTCTGGTAGTAGGCAAGGTTGTGCCAGCTTGCCAGGCGCGCGCCCAGTATCTCGTTTGCCGCATGCAGATGGCGAAGATAGGCCAGGGAGTAATGGCGGCAGACGTAGCAATCGCAGTGCGGATCGGGAGCGGAATAATCCTCGCGATAGCGCGCATTCTTGAGTTTCACCACGCCCGCATGGGCAAAGAGCTGCCCGTTGCGTCCGTTGCGGGTGGGCAGCACGCAGTCGAACAGGTCCACCCCGCGCGCGACCGCCTCGACGATATCCCCGGGCCGTCCCACGCCCATCAGGTAATGCGGCTTGTCGGCGGGCAGCAGCGGCTCGAGGCCGTCGAGAACCCGCTCGCGCTCCGCCTCCGGCTCCCCCACCGCCAGCCCGCCCACCGCATAGCCGTCGAAACCGATCCCCAGGAGACCGGCGAGGCTTTCCTCGCGCACTTCCGGATGCGTGCCGCCCTGGACGATGCCGAACAATGCCGAAGGGTGATCGCCATGCGCCGCGCGCGAGCGCTCGGCCCAGGCGAGCGACAGGCGCATCGATTCGGCCGCGGTTTTTTCGTCGGCCGGATACGGGGTGCACTCATCCAGCACCATGAGGATGTCGCTGCCGAGCGCATGCTGAATGGCGACGGCCTCCTCGGGGCCGAGAAACACCTCGTCGCCGTTCACCGGCGAGCGGAAGGTCACGCCCGCCTCGTCGAGTTTCCTCATCGGCGCCAGGCTCCACACCTGGAAGCCGCCCGAATCGGTCAGGATCGGCCCGTCCCAGTGCATGAAGCGGTGCAGGCCGCCGGCCGCACGGATGAGTTCCGCCCCCGGCCTGAGCATCAGGTGGAAGGTGTTTGCAAGGACGATTTCGGCGCCGATCTCGTGCAACTCCTCCGGCGTCATGCCCTTGACCGTCCCCAGTGTGCCGACCGGCATGAAGGCCGGGGTCTCGACCGTGCCGCGGGGGAACTCCAACCGCCCGCGCCGCGCTGCGCCGTCCGTTGCCAACAAGGAAAAGCGCATCAGCCGCGCG
>JAKDMP010000193.1 GCA_030452225.1 Gammaproteobacteria bacterium | reverse complement strand
CGGGCCCCCGGCTGGGGACCGGCGACAAGGTCGGTTTCTTCTACGTGGGCGCCGATTTCTGCCCCTATTGCGCCGGGCAGCGCTGGGCGGTGATCCTGACGCTGTTGCGCTTCGGTGAGTTCGAGGGGCTCCAGTACATGCTGTCCTCGCCCACGGTCGTGTATGCGAATACTCCCACGCTGTCCTTCCAGCATGTGACCTACAAGAGCGATCATGTGGCCCTGCAGGCGTTGGAACTGAGCGATCGCATGGGCAAGAAACTGATGACGCCCAGCAAGCTGCAGGAGCAGATTATCACCACTTTCGACGCCCCGCCTTATGCACCCTACTTCGGGGGTATCCCGTTCATCTACCTGGATGGCCTGTACATGCTCACACGGCCGATACTTCACCCCAAGAACCTGAGCGGCAAGGACTGGCAGGAAATTGCCGACACGCTCGCGGATCCGCAGAGCAAGATCTTCCAGACGGTCATGCCCAGGGTCAATCTGCTGACGGCGGCCATTTGCCGGCTCGATGGCGGCAACCCGGCGGCCGTATGCGCCTCGCCGGGTGTCATCGCAGCCAATGGGGTGCTGCTCAAACTCACCCCGGTAAAGCGCTGAGGCGAGCGGGATCGGCAGGCCGGATCGGTACGATCGGCTCGCGGCCCGATTCGGGTTCGCGTGCCAGGCGAAGGGTCCGCGGCCTTGCGGCAAGCGGCCGACCGGCACCACGCCATCGCAATGGCCCGCCGGATTGGTGTCATCCATTACACTATGAGGCTGCCTTTGACAGACAGACTGCGTGCACGAATACCTTGATTTTGCCGGCCGCCACTGGGCCTTGTTCGTCGCTTTGGGCATCATACTGGCATTGATTGTCTTTGAGGAAATCCGCCGCCGCCGCGCGAGTGTTCACGAATTGCTGCCGACGGCGGCCGTCCAGATGCTCAACCGGGGCGCCACGGTGCTCGATTGCCGCAAGGCGGACGATTACGGCAAGGGCCACATCGTCGGCGCGCGCAACCTTTCCCTCGAGGGCCTGGACACGCAGGCAGACAAGCTCAAGGTCAAGCGCGACAAGCCGATCCTGGCCGTGGGAGCGGCTCCGCGCGATGCCTCTCGGGCCGCCACTGCCTTGCGCCGCGCCGGTTTCACGTCCGTTTACGTCATCAAGGGCGGGCTCGATGCCTGGCGCAAGGAGAATCTCCCGCTGGAACAGGGGGAGGATAGACCTGTGAAGGCGAAAAAGCAGCCCGGGAAGAAGAAAAGCAGGAAATCCGCCTGAAACGAACGCCACAGGCTGGTAATTTTCTGTTTTGACCTCATAAACCACGCATACCGACTTACAGGACCATCACGACATGATCGACACGCCAGAACATTCCGCCGAAACCACCTACGCCGCTCCCTCCAGCGGCCAGTTCACACTGGAGCAGATTTATCTCAAGGACTGCTCCTTCGAGTCGCCGCTCTCCCCTGCGGCATTCACCGAGCAGCACACGCCGGAGTTGAATATCAATATCCAGACACGAATCAACGGTCTGGTAAGCCGGCCGGAGGCGCGTGAAGTGGTGTTGACCGTAACCGCCGATGCCCGGTTGGAGGAGAACAAGAGCCTGTTTGTCGCCGAGGTGCACGTGGGCGCCCTGGTGTCGGTCGGCGATCTGCCGGACGAGGAGCAGGCGCGCATGCTCGGCGCACGCGTGCCCGAAGCGATCTTCCCCTACGTTCGCGAGACCCTGTCCAACTTGGTGGTGCGCGGGGGGTTCATGCCGTTGATGCTGCAACCGATGGATTTCGACACCATTTTCGATCAACAGGTCGCGCAGCGGGGCCAAGCGCTCGACGGCTGACCCGGGCCGGATTGTCATGGCACGCGTCGGGGTTCTCGGAGATGGCGCCTGGGGAACGGCGTTGGCCGTGCATCTGGCATGCAACGGACATGTAACCGCGCTGTGGGGGCATCGTCCCGAGCGCATCGCGGCGCTGGTCGAAACGCGCGAGAACAAGCGCTACCTGCCCGGCGTCGGCTTTCCCGACCTGCTTGCCCCCGAGGCCGATCTGGCCCAAGTCGCGGCGGGCGCGGATTTCCTGCTGGTAGCGGTACCGAGCGTGGCCTTTGCCGAGACGCTTGGAGCCCTGGCTCCGCACGGCGAAGCGCCGGTGCTGTGGGCCACCAAGGGGCTCGATCCCGAAAGCGGTCGACCGTTGCACGAGGGCGCCCGCGACCTCCTCGACAAGCGGCGCGGGCTGGGGGTGCTCTCCGGGCCGAGCTTTGCCGCCGAAGTGGCGCGCGGCCTGCCGACGGCGGTGACCGTGGCGGCGACGACCAAGGCCCTGGCACGCCGTTTTGCCGAGCTGTTCCACGGGGCGCATTTTCGTGCCTACGTGAGTACCGATCTGGTCGGCGTCGAGTTGGGCGGGGCCGCCAAGAATGTCGTCGCCATCGCCGCCGGCATCAGCGATGGCCTTGGTTTCGGCGCCAACGCGCGGGCCGGTCTGATCACGCGCGGGCTCGCCGAGATTCAACGCCTGGGTGATGCGCTGGGTGCGCAGCCCGCGACGCTGACCGGTCTGGCGGGACTCGGGGATCTCGTGCTCACGGCTACCGACGATCAATCGCGCAATCGCCGTTTCGGCCTGGAGTTGGGACGGGGCGCGAGCGTTGCCGAAGCACGCAAGCGGATCGGCGCCGCGATCGAAGGCATTGCCGCGGCCAGGGCCGTGACGCGCCTTGCGCGCGAATTGGAGGTCGAGATGCCCCTCGGCGAAGAGGGGCGGGCGGGGATTGCC
>JAKDMP010000078.1 GCA_030452225.1 Gammaproteobacteria bacterium | reverse complement strand
TCGTTCAATAACTTGCAAGCCAGTGCCAGTCGGCCTCGTGAATAATACAGGTTAACGTCCACTTTCATGCTTGCGGCATGTACTTCTCAACCGGCAATGTCCCCTTCGCATGTTGCTGCGCTGCACAGCGGAAAGCTGGTGGTCGAACAACCGGCGGGGAAGGTAATCGTTTTCGATCCCGACCAGAAAGAGCAGGCAATGATAGCCGGGCTGGGCGCAGCGATGGGAGGAGCAGTCGGAGGAGCAATTATGGGCGCGGCAGGTGCTGATTCCGGGCGCATGCAAGCGGTGAATGTGTTAGCCGCTTACTCGAGCCTGATGGAGCCTCGGTCGTTCGCGAAAGCATTTTATCGCGCAGGAAAGCAAGCCGCAGCTTCGGTACCGTGGTTATCGGGCGACAGCTCGCGTGTCGAGCTCGCCGATGAGCCGGGGCGGATTGGGGACGCACCAATGGAAGAAATCACGGAGTCCAGCGCCGTGAATGCCGTGGTTTTCATGGCGCCGCAACTCGCCTTGTCGCCGGACATGAAATCGCTGTACGTGATCGCGACTGTGAGGGTCTTCGCCAACGGCGCGCATGGCGACGCGATTTTTCTCGATGGCGGGAAGCTCCTGGCAGCGACGAAGCTCGTTGACACCTCTCCGCCTCTGGGGAACGTCGGCGTCGAGGGCATCGCCGCCAGCAAGAATGACGACTGGGGTGCGATCGGAGCGCGTGCGAACATGTGGTTTGCCAATGGCGGTGCGCGTATCGGTCAGGCCGTCGAGATCATCGACAGAATTCTTGCCGTCAAGTTACACAATTTTCTCACCGGCCATCGCGGCACCGCCAATCCCTACAAGGCATGAAAGTAGTAGAAGGAGCCCGAAACATGAGCAATGCCGCCTTCGCAAAAGTTCTCCTTGCAGCGGCGCTGGCCACAATCATTGGCGCCGCTCCCGCCTTTGCGCTTGAACACGCATCACAACTTCGCTCCGGCGAGCTGGTCATTTCGACCCCGTCTCCCGTCGTCTTCACCCTGCCGCCCGCAGACACGCAGGTGGCCGTACTACCCGTGTTGTTCGAGAATCCGACCCCTGGCAATATCCAGGGCTGGAAGTCGGCTCACCAAGAACTGAGGTCGGCTGATGAGAGTGCCTTGCTCAAGCCCTATGGCGGGCAGATCAAGGCATTATCGCTGAAGCAGGATCTGCTCGTACTCGGACAAAAGGTTGTGCTGCATGTCCCGTGGATGCAACGCACCAAGGAAGCCGTTTCCATGGCTGAAGGCTTCGAATTGCTGGATGCGCCAAAAATGCGCAATTTCGTGTCCTCCGCCCATGTAGATGCGGTCGCCTTCTTGCAGCCTCTAATTGTCTTTTCCGATAATTTCAAAAGCGTCTATGTCATTGCTCCGATCACGGTGTACGCCTGGGGTCCCGTGCGCACATTCTTTCTCGACGCCAGGACATTCTACGCCAGTACGTCCATTGAAGACACGAATCCCGAACTTGCCAATCATGGCATGGAGGGGATTGCCAAAAGCAGACTCAAAGGCAAGTCAACGAAACGTGCCCGCTTGCGGGTGTGGTTCTCCAACGGGGCGTCACGCCTGAAACAGGCGGCTGCGCTGAGCTTGCAAAAGCTCGAAGAGCCACTCGCACAATTTCTGGAGAGCGACTGACTATCCGGAGCCGGCTCCCGAGCTTTCAAGCCGGTAGCTCAGACATCAAACGACAGTATGCGTGCAGGCACGATCAATTCTCGTCTTTCATTGACTGCTCGAGGGTGACGGCGGCGGCGTGAACGACGGCGGCGATGCGTGCCGCGCTTTGCACGGCCTGGGCGCCCAGCCCATGTTTTCGCAGCGTCTTCTCGTGCGAATTCATGCAGGCCGCGCAGCCGTTGACGGCCGATACGGCCAGCGAAGCAAGCTCGAAAGCCACCTTGTCGCAACAGGGATTTCTCATTACATTCATCCGCAGGCCGGCACGTAGCGTGGCGTATTCATCGTCATCCACCGAATGCACGAAGCGGTAATAGACGTTGTTCATGGCCATGATCGCGGCGGCGGCACGCGCGCCGTTGAGTTCTTCGGCGCTCGCGTGACCGGCGGCGAATTCCGCCATAGCCCCCACCAACGGTTCGTATCGTGAGGCAATGGCCGATGCCAACGCCACCAGCGCAATCTGTTTCTCATCCAGGCCCGGCGCGCCGCCCGTGCTCAAAACGGATTCCAGGTTAAGCCGAATGTCCTTGGCGTAGTCGGGCAATTGGTCCTGTAATTGTTCGATGGTCATGAGTCCTCCTTGTGATTCTCCATTGGCGTCGCAGAAGCGAACCACGCCCGCGACCGGCGCGTCAGAATATCCTGTCGCGGCCATGGGCCGCTCCTGCATTTGTTGCCGAAGTGTTACGCGGCTTCGAGCGTCTCCTCGCCCGGCGTCCAGTTGCAGGGACACAGCTCGTCGGTCTGCAACGCATCGAGCACGCGCAGCACCTCTTCGGGGTTGCGCCCGACGCTGCCTTCGGTCACGTAAACAAAGCGGATGATGCCTTCAGGATCCACCAGAAAGGCGGCGCGGCGCGCCACGCCTTCTTCGTCCAGGATCCCCAGTTCGCGTGTCAGATCCTTGTTGATGTCCGCGAGCATCGGGAACGGCAAATCCCTGAGATCCTTGTGGTCGCGGCGCCAGGCGAGGTGCACGTGTTCGCTGTCCGTGCTCGCGGCGAGAATCTGGCAGTCGCGATCCTGGAACTGCTTGTCGAGGTCGCCGAATCCCTTGATCTCGGTCGGGCAGACGAAAGTGAAATCCTTGGGGTAGAAGAACACCATCTGCCAATTTCCCCGATAGGTCTCGTTGGTAATGTCGGCGAAAGCCGTCTCGAGGCTGTCGATGCCCACGGTCGCCTTGAGCTTGAATTCGGGGAAGCGGTCTCCAACAGTCAACATGTTCAGTCTCCTCTATGGTCGTGTGAATCGATGCGCATCTGTGCGCCTTCCCGACCAAGATAAGGGCGGTCACTTGATAAGTCAAATGGATTATCTATATACTTACGATAGATCCCAGCTATGGTATGTCATGAATCTTCGCGACCTCAGGTACCTTGCCGCTCTGGACGAACATCGCCACTTCGGGCGCGCCGCCGCGGCCTGCTTCGTGAGTCAACCGACCCTGTCCACGCAGGTCAAGAAGCTCGAAATCGAGCTGGGTGTCGCGCTCATCGAGCGGGCGCCGCGCAAGGTGCTGTTCACGGCAACCGGCCAGGCCATTCTCGCCGAGGCACGCGAGGCTTTGGCGCACGCGGACCGGATTCGGACGCTCGCCAAGGCGGCCCGGACCGAGGGGCGTCAGCCCATCCGACTGGGCATCTTTCCGACGCTCGGCCCCTACCTGCTGCCGCATGTGTTGCCCGACCTGCACCGGAGCTTCCCGCGCATCGAGCTGCTGTTGACCGAAGAAAAGACCGAAGTCGTGCTGGCGAAGCTTCACGAAGGAAAGTTGGACGCGGTCATTGTCGCGCTGCCGTTTCCGGACGACGGGCTGGAAAGCGAGTTTCTCTTCGAGGAGCCTTTCGTGCTCGCCGTCCCGGCCTCGCATCCGCTCGCCAAACGCAATTCGGTCGACTTGGAGGATTTGACCAACGAACGCCTGCTGCTGCTCGAGGACGGGCATTGCCTGCGCGACCAGGCTCTCGAGGTCTGCACACTTGCCGGGGCCGGGGAACGCACGGGCTTTCGCGCCACCAGCCTGGAAACCCTGCGTCACATGGTGGCGACCGAGGTCGGCATCACGCTGCTGCCGGTACTCGCAACCCGGCCGCCCGCGGCAGGCATCGACGCGATGAGGCTGGTGCCTTTTCGCGGCACGCCGCCGAGCCGACGCATTGCCATGGCCTGGCGCAAGAGTACGCCGCTGGGGGATTTGCTGCGCCGGCTTTCGGCAGCTTTCCGGGTGCTTCCGCCGGACTTATTGGCCGCTTCTCCCCCGTCCCAAAAGACCGCTGCGCAGTAGCCTTCTTCGCTCCGTGCGCGGGCGCGCACCTTCGAGAAACAACTGCACGGCGTTCACCACCCGGCGCCGGCACTCCTCGCGTGTCGGCGGGGCGGCCAGCCCGATCAGATGCCGCAGGCGCAAGTGGCCGGGCAACATCGAAGCGAATTGCTCGGCGGCGATGCGCGGATCGCGAACCGCCAGGCTGCCCTTTCGGTTCTGCTCTTCCAGGTACCCCGCAAGCCTGTGGGCCGTGGCATCCGCGCCGAGACGATAGAAGGCCTCCGCCAACTGTGGGTGGCGGCTGCCCTCGCTTTGCAGCAAGCGCTTCATCCACATCGCTTCGGGTGAAAGCATGACATCGAGAAGGTTCTGCCCGAAGGTGACCAGCACCTGCTCGACATCGTCCCCGTGTGCGAGGATGCCCTTGTCCAGCTCCTCGCCCATGACGGCGCAACGGTGCTCCACCATGGCACGGAACAGGTCTTCCTTGCCGCCGAAATGATTGTAGATCGTCTGTTTCGAAACCCCGGCCTCGCTGGCGATCGCCTCCATGCTGGCGGATTCGAAACCTTCCCGCAGAAAAACGTTTTGCGCGGCGTTCAGGACCTGAGCGCGCTTGCCGCCCTTGTCGTGTTCGTGCTCCGCAATCATGATGCACCCGGCTTTTTGACCGGCGCAAAACCCAAGGTTTCAGCAGTCAGTTTACCGGTCGCCGCCAGCAGCGCGTAGGCGGCGACGATGCGATCGCGGCGCGCCTGGATCAGGGCCGCCTCGGCGCTGCGAACCTCCTGCTCGGCGTTCAGTACATCCAGCAGAGTGCGCTCGCCGTGACGGTACTCGGCCTGCACGCCGTCATAGGCGATGCGCGCCGCCGTCCGCTGCGCCTCGATGGCCTGCATGGCCGCCTGCGTTGCCATGTATTCATGCCAGGAAGCCACCACACGGCTCCGGGCATGGTCTTGAATCGCCCGGGCCTCGAGACCGACGGCATGCGCCTTGTCGTGCGCCGCCGCGCTGCGGGCACGCAGGCTGCCGCCGCGCCAGATCGGAACACTCAGGCTGATGCCGATCATCGTGTCGTTCACTTCCTGGAATCCGTACTGTGGTTCGCGCGCGCGGCGGGCTTCGGCGAACAAGCGGATGCTCGGCATCACGGCACTGTCCGCCAACTCGGCGCGGGCAGCGGCGGACCGGGCCTGCAAGCGCGCCGTTTTGACGCCGTAGTTGTGGCTCGCCAACCGTTTTGCCTGGGTCAGAGTCGGCGGCAATTCGGGCAGTGTTGCCGGCAGGCTCAGGGTGTCCGGTTCATGGCCGATGACGGCGCGGTAGAGGGCCCGTGCCCGGGCGAGCGCGGCGGCGGCACGGATGCGTCGAGCCACCGCCCGCTGCAAACGCGAGTCGGCCTGGGCCACTTCGGTTCTGGTGCCCTCGCCGTGATCCAGCGCGGCCCGGGCCGCTTCCTTTTGGCGCTGGATCACGGCGACGTTGTCCTTTTGCACCTGCAAAAGTTTTTGTGCGGCGACCACGTCGAGATAGACCTTTACCGCATTCAGGAATACTTGGGCGGTACGCGCATGGACATGAGCCCTGCTGGCAAGCGCCGAGCGCTTCGCCGCGGAAATGCGCGACGCGAGACGTCCCCCTTCCCACAGCGGCTGCTCCAGTCGAAGGGCGATCGTGGCCTGATTGAGATCGGCGCTGAAATCCATCGCCGGCTGGAACAGGGTAATCGTGCCTTCGGTATGGTCACGGGCCAACTTGCCGTTCAGGCCCAGCCGGGGATACCAGCCGCCCTCGGCCGCACGCAGCGAATGTCGGGCCGCGGATTGATTGGCGCGCGCGGCGGCAATGCGCGAATTGTTGTGCCAGGCATCGACCAGTGCCTGGTTCAGGGTTTCCGCACGGGCTGCGGCCGACATGCCTGCGATCAGGCACATCGCAACCAGGGCATGGAGGACAAACGCTTTCACAGGCATGAGGATGTAGTTAGACTGGACTGTCCAGTCCATCTTACGACTATGCGTCGAAAGTTGCAAGCATGGCAGGCCTCGCCCGCTACGAAATCTGGCACAAAGGCGCTGTTATCCCGCTTGGCGCAAGACAAATTCAGCCGCAGGCGTTGACCTTGAGTCGGGCCTGTATTAGACTAGACCGTCTAGTCCAGTTAACAACCCCATGGCCGAACAAGAACATCGAGACCCTCCGGACACCGAACCACCCACTGAAGTGCAGGCGCGCAAACGGCCCGGAATGCGCCATCTGCGTATGGCTTTGATGATCCTGGGCCCCGCCCTGATCATCGGCCTTGCCCTGTGGTTCTACTTCGCCCATCAGGGCAGCGTGAGCACCGAAAATGCCTACGTTCAGGCCAATATCGTGCGCGTCAGCCCGCGCGTGGCGGGGCGCATCATCGCCCTGCCGGTACACGATCACGAACACGTCGAAAAAGGCGAGGTGCTGCTCAAGCTCGATCCGGCTTCCTACCAAACCGCGGTGGCGGCCGCCGAGGCCAACCTGGCCGCGATGCGCGACCAGGTGGCCGCGTTGAAGGCGCAATATCGGGCTTTGAGCGCCGAGATCGAAAGCGCCGAGTCGCAGGCGGATTTTCTCGCTCGCGAAGTACAACGCAATCGCCCACTGGCGAAACAAAAGGTTATCACCCACGCCAAGCTCGACAAGCTCAACACGCAACTCGAGAGATCACGCAAGGAGATAGCGGTACTCAAGGCTCAGCGCCACCAGGTGCTTGCCCGGCTGGGCGGCGACCCTGAGCAACCAATCGAGCAAAACGCGGCCTGGCTCCAGGCAAAGGCGGCCCTCGAGCAGGCGCAGCTCAACCTCGCCGATACCGTGCTCCGCGCACCGGCCGACGGCGTGCTCGGTCACGTCGGGGTACGCGTTGGCGACACGCTCGGGGTGGGGCAGGCGGCCTTCCCGCTGGTGGAAACCGGCCATGTCTGGGTCAAGGCCAATTTCAAGGAAACCGCGCTCACCCACATGCGTCCCGGCCAGCCCGCCACCGTCACCGTGGACAGCTACCCGAATCATAGCTGGAAGGCCCACGTCCAGAGTATCAGCCCGGCCTCGGGCGCGGTCTTTTCCCTGCTGCCGCCACAAAATGCTTCGGGCAACTGGGTCAAGGTCGTGCAGCGCATCCCCGTTCACATCGATCTGGACGATACCCCGCCGGGCTACCCGGTACTGCGTGCCGGAATGAGCGCCGAAGTGACCGTGAACGTGAGCGTGCAGCCCGACCACGGACAATAACCATGGAAGCGGGCGGCGAGTCGCACCTGCATCGCGGGCCCATCACCATCGCGGTGATGCTGGCGGCGCTCATGCAGGTACTCGACATGACGATCGCCAACGTGGCGCTGCCGCACATGCAGGGCAGCTTTTCCACCAATCTCGACAGCATCAAGTGGGTTCTGACCTCCTACATCGTCGCCTCGGCGGTCGCCACGCCGATGATGGGCTGGCTGGCGGAACGCTTCGGGCGCCGCAACGTGCTTCTCGTCTCGATCGCCGGCTTCGCCTTTTTCTCCTTCATGGTAGGCGCCTCGACCAGCCTCGCCGAGATCGTCATCGCGCGCATTTTCCAGGGCATACTCGGCGCCGCCTTCACGCCGATCGCGCAGGCGGTCCTACTCGACACCTACCCGCGCGAAAAACACGGCAAGGCCATGGCCATTTTCGCGCTCGGCATTCTCGTCGGGCCGATCATCGGCCCTACGCTGGGCGGTTACATCACCGAATTCTACAGCTGGCGCTGGTGCTTTTTCATCAACGTGCCGCTCGGCCTGATCGCGCTTCTGATGGTGTGGAATTTCGTGCCGCGCCGACCGCACGGCGACACGCGCCCCTTCGACATGATGGGTTTCGTCCTCCTCAGTCTCGGCATCGGCGCCCTGCAGTACATGCTCGATCGCGGCAACTCCGAGAACTGGTTTGCCTCCACCGAAATCGTGGTCGCCGCGATCACGGCCTTCTCGCTGTTGTGGATGTACCCCTGGTATGCATCGCTGAAACGCGATCCCTTCGTGAGCCTCGGGCTTTTTCGCGACCGCAACTTCGCCCTGGGCACGGTGCTCATGCTCATGCTCGGTATGGTGCTGCTTGGCACCGGTACGCTCTTGCCGCCGCTCATGCAGAACATCCTCGACTACCCGGTCTTCACCACCGGGCTGATTCTCGCGCCGCGCGGCATCGGCGCCATGGTCGCCGCCCTCGTGGTCGGGCGGCTGATCACCCGCATCAACCCGCGTTATCTTCTTGTCACCGGCCTTCTGATCAACGCCTTCGCCCTCTACATGCTGAGCGGATCGACGATCCAGATCAATTCGTTCTACTTCGTCTGGGTCGGTTTCGTGCAAGGCATCGGGCTGGGCCTGTCCTTCGTCCCGCTGACGACGATGACCTTCTTCACGATCCCCGGAAGGCTGCGCAACGAGGCGACGCCGATTTACAACCTGGTGCGGAACATCGGCTCGGGCATCGGCATCTCCATCGTCTTTACGCTGCTGACCCGCAACACGCAGATCAACCACGCGCAATTAACCTCACAGCTGACGCCGTTCAGTGCCAACCTCACCAATTTCCTGGCCCAGGTGCCTCTGCCGCCCAGGCTTGCGCTGGCGCTCCTCGACGGCGAGGCCACCCGCCAGGCGGCGATGATCGCCTACAACGACAACTTTTTGCTGATGTCGGGGATGATGTTGATCATGGTGCCGATCGCCCTGGCAATGCGTTACCACTTCGTCAAGGAGGAACCCGGCGCCACCACCGCGGTGGCGATGGAGTAAAATTGCATTGTCTGGTTTACGAACGATTCTGTGACTGTGGAAAGGAAATACGGCGTCAAAATCACCATGCCCGAGGACGACCCCATGCTGGCGGCCCACCTGCTCGGCCCGGGCTGGTCCTCGGAACGCTGGTTCGAAACCGAGTTCGAACGCGACGAATGGATCGAGGAGCAGCGCCACGAACACCTTTATTCACGCCGCGGGGATATCGTCAGCCAGCGCTACGAAACAATCGAACGCGACTGACCAGGATCATCGCTTCCGCGACAATCGCCGCGGTCAATATGAACCGCAATGAGAGCAAAGCACGCCGGGAATTTCTTTTGCATCTCCGAATTCGTTCACAACGTCCGGCCGATCGAGCTTCTTCAAATCCTCTCTCGACGATCTGTGCGTGCTCCGCGGTGAATAGCGGTATGGTTGCGCCCCCCGTATGAGTGAGTACGATTTTGACCGCGTCATCGAGCGGCGCGACGCGGGCAGCGTCAAGTGGAACCGCTACCCTTCCGGCGTGTTGCCACTGTGGGTCGCGGACATGGATTTTGCCGCGCCTCCGGCAGTCACACGGGCCTTGCAGCGCCGCGTCGCACACGGTATCTACGGGTACCGCTTCGCGCCGGACAGCCTCGCCGAAGCGGTGCTCGATCACGTCCGCGATCGCTACGGCTGGGCCATCGAGGCCGACTGGCTGGTTTGGCTGCCGGGCACGGTGCCGGCCATCCACGCCGCCTGCCGACTCGTCGAGCCGGGCGCCCCGGTCCTCAGCACGACGCCCATCTACCCGCCGTTTCTCGACGCGCCGCGCAACATGGGCCGGGCGCTGGTAAAACTGCCGCTGATCCGCGGTGGCGGTCAGGATGTGCTCGATCTCGATCGCTTCGAAAAGACCTTCACGCCGCAAAGCCTGTTCCTGTTCTGCAATCCACACAACCCCACGGGGCGCGTTTTTTCGGAGGCCGAACTCACGGACCTGGCCGAATGCGCCCTGGTCGGCGGTGGCCTGATCGTCTCCGATGAGCTGCACGCCGATCTCGTGCTCGAGCCTGGCCTCCGCCATCGCCCGCTCGCCGCCATAGCCCCGGAACTGGCAAAGCAGATCATCACCCTTTTCGCACCCTCGAAAACCTTCAATATCGCCGGGCTCGGACTCGGCTATGCCGTCATTCCCGACGCCGCGTTGCGCCGCCGCTTGGAGGCCGCGATCGCGGGGATTTTGCCCTACGTCAACGTGCTCGCCTACGATGCCGTCGAAGCCGCCTACCGCGAGGGCCGGGACTGGCATGCGGCGCTCATCGAATACCTACGCGACAACCGTGATCGCGTAACCGACGTACTCGGCGAACTCCCGGGCGTGAAAGCCAAGCCGCCCGAAGGCACTTATCTCTACTGGATGAATTTGCGCGGCACCGGCATCGAAAATCCAGTCCAGCACCTGGAGCAGCAGGGCGTGGGCCTCTCGGATGGCGCCGCCTTCGGCGCACCCGGCTTTGCTCGCCTCAACTTCGCCTGCCCGCGCGCCACGCTGAACGAAGCCCTGCAACGCATTGCCGCCGGCTTCGCCTGATTGACGCGGGCTATGAGAGGGCGGGCAAGCGAAGCGCATCCACCATTCCAACACCACTACTTCGGTGGATGCGCTTCGCTTATCCACCCTACTCGCTATTTCGACTGCCGAAATAACGTTGTTGAAATTTGCTCCCGCGCCCCTATATATCGTAAATATCCGATATACGTCAAACCGGGCAGGAGTACACGGACATGACTACTCGCACACTCGAACAGATCATCCCCTCGCAGGCGACCTCGGACGGCGCCGGCGTCAAGCTGCGGCGCAGCCTGGGGCAAAGTCCCGACCTGCGCCACGACCCCTTTTTGCTGCTGGACGAATTCGGCACCGACAAGCCCGAGGACTATCTCGCCGGCTTCCCGGAACATCCGCATCGCGGCTTCGAAACGGTGACCTACATGCTCGACGGCCACATGCGTCACGGTGACCATCTCGGCCACAGCGGCGATCTCAAGGCCGGCGGCGTGCAGTGGATGACGGCCGGGCGCGGCATCGTCCATTCGGAAATGCCGCAGCAGGCCGAAGGGCGCATGCGCGGCTTCCAGCTGTGGGTCAACCTGCCGGCGGCCGAAAAAATGAAAGCCGCCGGCTACCGCGACCTGCAACCCGAGGACATTCCGGTCGTTTCGCTGCCACGGGGCGGCAAGGTGAAGGTAATCGCCGGCAGGTTCACGCACGCAGAACAGGAGACGGCCGGTCCGATCCGCGGGCTTACGACCGACCCCACCTACCTCGACGTGGAGCTGCCGGCGGGCGGGCAGATTTCACAGCCGGTTCCGGCCGACTACAGCGCCTTCGTCTATGCCTATGAGGGGACGCTGGAGGTCGGGGCGGAAAACGCGCGCAAAACCCTGCCGGCCCAGGCCGCCGGGCTGCTGTCCTCCGGCGAGCGCATCGAAGTCGCCGCCGGCCGCGAAGGCGCGCGCTTCATCCTGCTCGCGGGCCGGCCCATCGGCGAACCGATCGTGCAATACGGCCCCTTCGTCATGAACACGCCCGAGGAAATCAACCAAGCCGTTCGCGATTTTCAGACCGGCGCCCTCACCGCCTACTAACCTGCATTATTCACGAGGCCGACTGGCACTGGCTTGCAAGGTATTGAACGAATTCCGGAA
>JAKDMP010000077.1 GCA_030452225.1 Gammaproteobacteria bacterium | reverse complement strand
CCGCCGCCGAATAACGGTGGAGGTGGCGGAGGCTTCGCCGGCCTCGGCATCGGCCTGCTGGCGAGCCTCCTGCTTTTGGCGCTGCGCCGCAAAAACTGAAGACGAAAACGGAAAACAAGCCGTGAAAAGCCGGGCTCAGGCCCGGTTTTTCTTTGGCAACTCGTCAAGTTCGGCAGATACTTCTTCCACGCCGATACTGCGCAGGCAATTGGTATGCCCGAGCGGGCACACGCGCTCGAAGCAGGGGCTGCAGGGGAGGGCGTGGTAAACGACCTTCGCCGTCTCGCTTGCCGGCGGCGTGTAATCCGGACTCGTTGAGCCGTAGATCGCGACGAGCGGCGTGCCGACGGCGGCGGCGACATGCATGAGGCCGGAATCGTTGGTGACGACCGCGCTGGCGGCGGCAATGACATCGATCGCCTCGCCAAGTGCCGTCTCGCCGGCAAGGTTGCGTGCGGCCGGAGCGCGCGCGCGGATTGCCTCGCCGAGCGCGCGCTCGCCCTTGCCGCCCACGACCCAGACCGGCCGGCCTTCTGCGACGAGTCGTGCCGCCAGTTCGGCAAACTTGTCAATCGGCCAGCGTTTCGCCGGACCGTATTCGGCCCCCGGCGCCAACACCACGGCCCGGTTGACCTCTTCGATTCCCAGGCGAGAAATTGCAGCCTGCCGTTGCGTCGCGCTGCTTTGCAGCACGGGCCGTGGCAAGTCCTGCGGGAGCGCTTCACCCGGTGCGAAGGCCAGCGCCGCATAACGTTTGGCCAACGCGTAATGATCGGGGTTGCGTCGGCGGATGTCGGTGAGCAAGCCGTAGCGCATCTCGCCGCGGTAGCCGCTACGGCGTGCCGCGCCCGCCATCCACGGCAGCAGCGCGGCCTTTGCCGAGCGCGGCAACACCCAGGCCTGCGTGTAATGGTTTTTGCGCAGTTCACGTGCCAACTTCCAACGCGCGCCCGGGGCCAGCCGGCCATGTCCGCCCGGGCTATTGAAGATGCGGTCGACCTCGGCTATCCGCTCGCACAGGGGCCGCGCCCAGGGCGGTGCAATCAAATCGAGTGTCGCGTCGGAGTGGTTCTGCTTGATGAGCTTGAAAAGCGTATCGGCGATCACCAGATCCCCGACCCAGTTGGGACCGGCGACCAGAAAACGCACTGTCATCAATCCTTCAGGCTGCCGAGATATTCTTCGACGCCTCGTTCGACCGTCCGAAACCCGACGTCGCAGCCGGTCTCGCGCAATTTCTCGAGGTCCGCTTCGGTGAAGCTCTGGTAGCGGCCCTCAAGGTCCTCGGGGAAAGGAATGTATTCGATCTCGCCGCGCCCGTGATGAGCGATGACCGCCCGGGCGACGTCGTTGAAACTCTGGCTGCGACCGCTGCCGACGTTGTACACGCCATTTGTACTGCCGGGGTGGTCGAAGAACCACAGGTTCACCGCGACGACGTCATCCACGTACACGAAATCGCGGCGCTGTTCGCCGTCGCCGTAGCCGCCGCTGCCGGCAAACAGCCGGCAACGTCCGCTGTCCATGACCTGATTGTGAAAATGCCAGGCGACGCTCGCCATGCGGCCCTTGTGCTGCTCGCGCGGGCCGTACACGTTGAAGTATCGGAAACCGGCCACCGGCGAGCGCACCGCCGGCAGGCGCCGCCGCACATAGCGGTCGAACAGGGTTTTGGAGTAGCCGTAGAGATTGATGGGAGCCTCGTTCGCGGCCGTCTCGCCGAAGGCTTCGCCGGCGCCGTACACCGCGGCCGAGGAGGCATAGATGAAGGGAATGGCCTCGGCGGCGCAAAACTCGAACAGCTCGCGCGAGAAGCGGTAGTTCACCTCCATCATGTAGCGCCCATCCCACTCGGTCGTGTCCGAACAGGCGCCCTGATGAAAAACCGCCTCGATTCGCCCGCCCAACTTGCCGCGCTCTATCCGCTCGAGGAAGTCCTCGTAATGCTCGTAATCGGCAATCCCGGCCGTGGCAATGTTGACGAACTTGCGCCCGTCGGCCAGATCGTCCACCACCAGGATATCGGTGATGCCGCGCGCGTTGAGCGCATGCACCAGGTTGGAGCCAATGAACCCCGCGCCCCCGGTAACGATGATCACGCCGCGCCGCGCCCCCCGCCGGCATTCGACTCCACCAGCCGAAAGAGCGTGCCGCAATACGGGCAGGTCGCCTCGTCGCCGACTTTCTCGAGCGGGATATACACCTGCTGATGCGAATTCCACAGGCTCATTTCCGGCAACGGGCAGTGTACGGGCAAATCGGACGCCGTGACCTCTTCGTGACGCTGGTCGTTCGGAGTTTCGGTGCGCTCGGGATCGGGCCCCTGGTACATGGCTGCTCTCGTGTCTCGCTTGCCGTAAATTATAGCGGGGAGGCGTAGGGACGCGAGGCTTCGGCCCATTGTTCCCTTACCCACAGGCAGGCTTCATCAAGCCTTTGCCGGTCGGCATGGAAGCCCAGCAGGGCACGGTGGCCTTCGCGGCGGAACATGCCCAGCACCCTGGACAATTCTTCCACCGGATGGCGCGTGCCGCAGCGGCCAAGCGCGGCCAATTGCGTCTCGAATCCGCACCGCAGCAGGGCGGCAGGACAGTCGGTGGCCGCTTCCAGCAACCACCAAGCGGCGAGAAATTCCGCGTCGAACAAGGCCGCCTCGCGTGCAGAACGCCCGCGTCTCGCCTTCGCCACCCGCGATCGCATGTCAACCATCTCACGCCCCAACCGGGCAGGCTGCGCCGGATTCGCCAACAAGGCCCGCTGTTCCTTGCGAAACTTGCGTGCCAACCGCCCGCTGCCGGCCACCGGCCGCGCCCGCAGCAAGGCCTGGCGTTCCCACAACCAGGCCTTCTCGTGCTGATAGCGTCGCCAGGCATCAAAGCGGGAAATGAGCAACCCGGCCGCGCCCTCGGGACGCAAACGCGTATCCACCTCATACAGGGTGCCGAGCTGGGTCGGCTCGCTGAGAAGGGAAATTGCACGCTGGGCCAGTCGCGCCAGGTACACTTCGCCGGCAAGCCCTGTGGTGGACTCCTCGGCCGCCGCGTCATACACGAACACCAGATCGAGATCCGAGCCCAGTCCGAATTCACGGCTGCCAAGCTTGCCGTAGGCCACGGCGAGCATTTCATGCTTCAGGTGCCCGTGACGGCTTTCCATTCTCGCCCTGGCCAGCGCCAGCGCCGTGCGCACGGCCCCTTCCGCCACCAGGCTCAAGCTGCGTTCGGCCGCGCGGAACGACAGACTGCCATCCGCGAGCGCCGCGGCTACCTTGAGCCGCTGCACCGCGTTGATCTCGCGAAAACGCTGGGATGCAAGCTCCGGCTCATCGGCGACGTGGACGACGCCCGCAAACTCCCGCATCAGCTGGCTGCGATCGGCCGGTGCGGCGCTGCGCGGATCCAGGAGTTCATCCAGCGCCACCGGATTTGCGGCGAGCCGCTGCGCGATCCATTCACTCGCACCGACCAGCGTCGTCAATCGTGACCTTGCCTGTGGCCGTTCCGCCAGCAAGGCGAGATAGGCGCTACGGCGGGTAAGTGCCGCCAGCAGCGCAAGCAAACGCGCCAACGCCCCGTCAGGATCATCCCGCTCGGCGGCATCCGCGATCAGCTCGGGCGCCACGCGGTCAAGCGCAAGCCGCGCCCGGGCACTCATGAGCCGTACGGCGCGCGCCGCCTTGAAGCGCGCGAGCGCCTCGGCACTCTCTTGCGGCGCACGAAAGCCCAGCGACTTCGCCAATTCGACCGCCTGCTCCGTCTCAATGCTGCCGCGCCAGAGTCGTTCCGCCGGTCCGCGGCGCGGAATCGCCTCGGGCAGGGAGAAGATCGCATCGAAAACCTTCCGTACCGCCGCGCGGTGGCGATCGAGCTCCTGCATGAACCCGGGCCAGTCGGCAAAACCCAGGCTCGCCGCCATTCGCAAGCGCCGTTCCTCGCTCTCGGGCAAACGGTGCTCCGCGGTACGATGCTCGATCTGGATGCGATTCTCCACGCGGCGCAAAAAGGCGTAGGCCGCAGACAATCCGAGAACGTCACCTGCATCGAGCAGGCGCAAGCGTCCCGTCGCGGCAAGCGCGCCGCGCAAGCGCGGGGTGGCCAGCAAGCCTTCGCGCCCGCCGCGAACCAGTTGAAACGCCTGCACGATGAATTCGATTTCCCGAATGCCGCCCGGCCCGTTCTTGACGTCCCGCGGGCGCGTGCCGCCCGCCTCGACGATTTGGCGCTTCATCTCGCGCAACGCCTCGACAACGTGATAATCGAGGTAGCGCCGATAGACGAAGGGCTGCAGTGCAGAGAGAAACGCCCGGCCCGAAGCACGATTGCCCGCCACCGGGCGGGCCTTGATCCAGGCATAGCGCTCCCATTCGCGGCCATGATTCTGGAAGTAGGCCTCCATGGCGGGAAAGCTCATGACCAACGACCCTGCCCGGCCGAACGGGCGCAGGCGAAGATCCACGTGCCAGCCGCTTTCCAGCCCTGCCGTCACCCGTCGCACGGCCCTCGAAAGGCGCTGCTCGTCGCGTTCCTGTTCCAGCGGCGGCGAGGCGAAAACGAGATCCAGGTCCGAGTAAAAATTGAGTTCCCGCCCGCCCAATTTACCGAGCGCAAACACCACGAATCCGGCCGGCAAATCGGGCTCGCCTGCGATAGCCGTCGCGATCGCCGCCTCGGCAAGCGCGCTCGCCGCAAGCAGAGCGGCGCGCGTGGACATCAAGCCACTCGTCTCACGCAAAGCAATGAGCGCCAGGCCGCGCTCGCTGGCGTATCCGATATCGCCACCGCCCTTCAACAGCCCGCGCAGCCGGCCCGGAGTCAGCGGCCGGCGGGCTTCGGCCAGCATAGCCGCGGCGGCCTCCGGGCCCAGGCGGTTGAGCACGCGGTGCAGAAACTCGCTGTAACCGACAGGGGCGGCGAAATCTTGTGCGTCGCAGAGGCCCAGCTCTTCGAGCCGTTTCCGGCCGCGTGCATGCAACGCCGCCACGGCACTCATGACGGCCGCCATCCGACACGGTAAAATTGTCGCGATACGAGCGGGGATGAAACATGTTTCTCACCATTCCGGATTTGCTCGATGCGGACCGCATCGCAAGGTTGCGCGCCGACCTCGGCCGGGCCGACTGGTCCGGCGGGCTGGACAGCACCGGCGGCGCGGGGCAGGGGCGCAAGAGCAACCTTCAGGTGACGGCCGACGACCCGCAATTCGCGCACTGGCGCAAGCAGATTGCCGCCACGCTCTGGCAACACCCGATGATGCGCTTTCTGGTGATGCCCAGGCGCATCATGCCGCCGGTGTTCAATCGCTACGACACGGGCATGTATTACCGCGATCACGTCGATTATCCGCTTCTTGCCGGTGCCGGCATGATGATGCGCGCCGATTTGTCGCTGACGATCTTCCTGTCGGCGCCCGACGAGTACGAAGGGGGCGATTTGGTCATCGGCCTGAGAGACGGCGAGCGGCGAGTGAAACTTCCCGCGGGCCAGGCCATCGTATACCCGGCCTCGACCCTGCATCGCGTCGAGCCGGTACGCTCCGGATCCCGCCTCGGGATCATCAGCACCGTCCAAAGCCGCATTCGCGGCGAGACCGAACGCGCGCTGGTCGGCGACATGGTGGCGCTGTGGAACCGCATCGAGGCGCGCGAACCGGACGGAGAGGACGTGCGGCTGGCCAGGAAGATTCATCATAATCTCGTACGCCTCTGGGCCGACTGAACGGCATCAAACAACTTGCCAAGGCTCCCGTTCTTCCGCGCGTCGCGTAGCAAGGCCGAAGCGGGCTCGCAACATCGGCCCTTTGGTTCACCGCCGGTCTGCACGGAAAACGTCAAGTCTGCCCAGCGTAACGCTCAGTTTTTCTTGCGGCTTTCGCCGGGTCCGGGGTTGGGAACCGGGGGGCCGACGATGAGGCTTTGCGGTGCGCGCTTGAGTTCGGTTGCCAGCGCCTCCAGCTTGCGCGACAAGGAACGCAGCCGGAGCAAGGTTTCGTTCAACTGCGGCACGGTTTGACGATTCAGCTCCCTTGTCAGCGCAGCGGTGGACTGCGCGGCCTGCCCAACGGCCGAAAGCGGTGCGCGGGCGGCCACCACAAGCCGGTTCGCATGCTCGAGCAGCGCCCGCGCCTGTTTCACGGTCGCGCGGACTTCGGCAATCAGCTCGGGCATCTGCTGCGCCGCCGGTGCAAGGGCTTCTTCGAGCTTCACCAGCCGCTTCGTGGCCGTCTGAATGTTTTTCAGCGTTTGCGTCACCCGCTCGGCATTCTGTTTGGATGCGATCTGCTGGATGGAATCGAGCGTCTCCTTGGCCTTGTCCATGATGCTTTTGGCGTCCGCGATCATCGCGCCGAGTCCGCCCTGCTTGAGCGGTAACTCAGCAGGATTTTCGGGCGACGTCTCGAGGATTCGATCGCTCTTTCCCAGGTGAATATTCACCACCGTCGGGCCGATCAAACTGCCCGAGCCGGCCGTCGCGTAGCTGTCGCGGGGGATCGGAAAGTCTTTGTTCACCATGATGCGCACGCGAATCGAATGCGCCTTGGGATCCAGCTTGATGCTCTGGACGACGCCTATTTGCACGCCGTTGAATTGCACTCCCGAGCCCTGTCCCAGGCCGCCGATACTGGTCTTGGCATTGAGCAGGTAAGGTACGCGCGCCGCGCCGGGGACCATCATCCACCACACGATCACCACCGCGCCCAGCGCGAAAACGGCAAGAAAAATAATGGCTATCAAGGCATGCGAACGATTTTCCATCGATATTCTCCGTCAACCCTTCATGCGCGCACGCGCCGCTGCGCCGCGCGGCCCTTTGAACAGGCGCTTGACGACGTCTTGTTCAAGCGCTTCGGAACGCCCCAGTTCCGCGAAGGTCCCTTCAAACAGAATACGCTTTTCGGCAAGGATAATGATGCGATCCGCCAAGGCGGCCACCGAGTCGAGATCGTGGCTCACCATTACTACCGAGAGATTGAGTTCCTCGTGCAAATCCTTCAGCACGCTGTCCAGATCGCGTGCCGTTTCGGGATCCAGGCCCGAAGCCGGTTCGTCGAGGAACAGCAACTCGGCCTCGACCGCCAGGGCGCGAGCCAGCGCCACCCGTTTGATCATACCGCCCGACAGAGTGGCCGGGAGTTTGTTGGCATCGTCCGCGGAAAGGCCGCTCAACTGCAGCTTGAACATCACCAGTTGGCGTACCAGGTCGTCGGGCAAATGCTCGCCCCGCTTGCGCAGTTCACGAAGCGGAAAGGCGACGTTGTCGAAAACCGACAGCGCACTGAACAACGCCCCCTGCTGGAACATCATTCCCCAGCGCTTGCGAAGCTCATGTTCCTCCCGCCACTCGAGACGGTGCACGTCTTGCCCGAAAATTTCGACCGTACCGCCGTTCGGTTCGCGCAAGCCGATGATTTCACGCAGCAGAGTCGTCTTGCCGCCGCCACTCGTGCCGATGATGGCCAGCACCTCGCCCCGATAGGCGGTCAGGTCCACCTGTTCGTGGATGACGTTGCCGTCAATTTGCGTTCGCAAATCCCGAACACGGACAACCTCCTCCCGTCCGCTCACAAGCCGATCCCGCTGAAGGCGATGCCCATCGCGCTCTCCACTACCAGCACCATGGCGAGGCCGACGACCACCGATCGGGTAATGTTTTGCGTCAAGCCCTGGGTGTCGGGCGGCGCCCTCAGGCCATAGTACACGCTGGTGATACCGATGATAAAACCGAACATTGCGCCTTTGCCGACGCCCAAAAAGTAGTTTTCGATGGGCACGGATCCCGGGAATTGGTTCAGCCACATTTGCCAGGTCACCCCGAGCTTCACGCTGGAAATGTAAATGCCGCCGACGATCCCCCAGAAATCGGTCCACACTACCAGCAGCGGCATCGCCACGGTCATCGCAAGAATGCGCGGCATCGCCACGCGCAGGGTGGGAGAGACGCCAAAGGCGCGCAGCGCATCGATCTCTTCGGTAATGTGCATCGCGCCGATCCCGGCCGTGGTCGCGCTGCCGGTGCGTCCCACCAGAACCAGGGCCGCGATGAATGGGCCGAGTTCGCGCGTGAAGGCCAGGCCAATGGCGCCAATCACCGCCTGGTTCAGGCCGAACTGGGCAATTTGCCCGCCGACCTGCCAGGTCAGGACGAACCCGACTATCAGGCCGAGAAAGGCGTTGAGGAACAATGCCTGCGTGCCCACGCGATACACCGAGGCGGTGAACTCGCGTCGCGGGAACAGGCGCGGGTTTTGGACGCAATGCCACAAGTCGACGAGAAACTGTCCCCCGCACAGCAGCACGCCATAGCCCTGGATCGCGAACCCGGCGAGCAGCGCGCCCAGCCCGGGCAGAAACCCCGACAGGCCGGCCATGCGTCCCGGCAGGGCCGGGCGCTCGAGGTGCGCGTCCGAGAACCGTTCCAGCCAGCGCTCATGCTCACCCGCGCCCTCGATGGTCCCCGGTCTTTGTCCCCGCCAACATCGCCAGAACAAGAGCGCACCGGCGCTGTCCAGGCTCCCGAGCCCGGAAAAATCCCAGATGTCATCGGGGCGTACCCGGAGCGATTCCAGCTCGCGCATGGCATCGTTGTGCCCGCGCAGCAATTCAATCAAGCGCCAATCGCCGAGCACCGAAATCCTGCGTTGTCCACCATCCTCGTTGATATCCAACCGTGGCGCGGCCGCCATAGTCGCCCTCGTTGATCGGGTTTCCAAGGGCAGTATAGGACAGAGTTCGCGCGCTATGCGACAATCGGCGCAGCCACACACTTCGTTTGCATGACCAACCCTTTCGACAGCTTGCCCCGTTACGCCCCATTCGCGCTTGTGCTCGGTCTGGTCACGCTCGCTTTCGCCCTCGGCCTGGGCAACCATGGCCCCATCCCATCGATGGAGCCGCGCTTTGCCGTCGCCATCCAGCAGATGCTCCTTCACAACCAGTGGCTGCTGCCGGTCAAGAACGGCCTGCCCTACATCGAGTATCCGCCGTTCTACTTCTGGATGGCGCTGGTGTTCGCCAAGGCGGGCCTGCCGACACTCGTTGCCATTCGCCTGCCCAACCTGATCGCCTTGTGGCTATTGGGCGCGGCCGCGTACGGCCTCGGCCGCCATTTGCTGCCGGCTTTGCCGCGCTGGCTCCTCGCCGCCGCCGCGATCGCCTCGCCGGCGCTGTTGTACAACTTTTTCATCGCGCAAACCGACGGCTGGCTGGTGGCCGGCACGGCGCTCGCCTTGTGGGGCTATCTGCGTCACCGTGAACGCACGGTCCGCCTGGATCGTGCAGGGTTTCCGTGGATGCTGTGGATCGGCACCGTGCTGGCCATTTTCGCCAAGGGCCCGGTGGGGCTCATTGTCATCGCTTTGGCTATCGGCGGCGACCTGCTCATTGAAGCCGCCGTCACGCCTCGGGGTTGGCGCGCCTTGCCCGCGGCAATCTGGCGGTTGGCGTTGTTGCGCGGCATTGCCCTTGCGCTCGCGCCTCTTGCCGCCTGGTATCTCGCCTGCGGCGTCGTCGTGGGCTGGGATTTCGTGCGCGCCGCCTTCGTCTACGGCAATATCACGCGTTTCATTGCCGGGGCGGGCGGCCACAACAATCCCTGGTGGCTCTTCGCCAGGACCTTCTGGGGCGATTATTTCCCCTGGTCGATTGCATTTCCCTTCGGCCTGATCCTCGCGGCACGGCGCCTGGATCAACCGGGCCTGCGCCTGGCGCTGGCCTGGTCGGTCACCACGCTGGTGTTTTTTTCGATCTCGGCGTCCAAGCAAAGCAAATACATCCTGCCTGCCATTCCAGCCTTCGTCGCGCTCGGACTGTATGCGTATGCGGCTGCCTTGCACAAGTGGCGCCGCTGGTTCACCCGCGGCGCACTGACCTGGACCTGCGCCGTGCTGCTGCTGTTCGTCGGTCTGGTCGCGATATGGCTGCCTTCGAAAAGCGCCGCCATTGTCGACCAAGCGGACTTCACGCGCTTCAAAAGCATTGTGGCGGATGCGCCCGGCGAGGTGTACATGTACCGCTGGCCCAAATCGCTGGTTCTGTGGCAACTCGGTGCGCCCATGCCGTACTTCCGCGACGCGCGTACACTGTATGCCGCCATCGCCTCGGGCAGAATTGAGCCGGGAGCTTACGTTCTGGTCTCCGAAACCGATCTCGCCAAACACGGCGCACGGGGGGCGTTGACGTTGAAGCCCGCCCCCGCACCGCCTTACTTCGAGTACGTGATGCACATTTCCACCAAGGGCGGCATCCGTGCCTACCGGGTGATGCCCGGCGCGGCAACACTGCCCGCGCCGCCGACGCCGCAACCGCCCCCCGCGCCCTGGTGGACTCGCTTCGATACGGATTGATCATGCCCAACACATCGAATCCGCTGAATGAATGGTTGCAGGGATTTCGCGAGGATCCTGCGGTATTCCCACACCAACTCGATCCGATAAACCGCCGCCTGCTCCTGGTCAAGCTGACCGAGACGAAAATCCGCGAGGCGGGTTTTCTCGATCAACGCGTGCTGGACGGCAGCGAGGCGGGCGCCTGGCTGGCGCTTGCGGACGCCTTGGGAGCGGCACCCGCCAACCCCGGCCCGGCGGGCGTCATCCTGCATTGCGGTCACTGCGGCTCGACGTTGATATCAAGACTTTTGGGCGAGCTGCCGGGCGCCTGGGTGCTGCGTGAACCGCTGACACTGCACGCGCTGGCCGCCGAGGCGCGAAGCCGCCATGGCTTTGCCGCGCGTCTGAACGATGAAGAGTTTTCCGCGAGCTGGAAGCTGGTGCAGGCCGCGCTCGGCCGTCTTCCCGCGGGATCGACCCATGCCATCGTCAAGCACACCAGCCTCACCGCCAATCTCGGACCGCTGCTGCTCGAACAAGCCGCTCTACCGAACGTGCTGTGCCTGTGGATTCCCCTCGAGGATTACCTCGCCACCATGCTGCGCCAGGCGCAACTTCGCGAAGGTGTCCGTCTCGCCGCCGGGGAATGGATCAAGGATATCGCCGCCACGCTCGGCGAGGACTGTCCTCGGCTGGCCGATCTCGGGGATGCCGAGCTGGCGGCCTTGAACTGGACCGCGGCACAACTGGCCTTTGCACGCACTCGCGACGCGGACAAGGCCCGGGTGCGGAGCTGGCAATTCGGGGATTTTCTCGCCGATCCCGAAACGCGGCTCGGAGAAATCGCGCTCCACTTCGGACTAAAAGTGGATTCCCCGGCACTTTCACGAGCCATGTCCTCGCACTGGCTGCGCCGCTACGCGAAAGACCCCCGCTTTCCCTTCGACGCCGCCGCCCGCAAGCAGGAACTGGCTTCCGCGCGAAAGCGCTTTGCCGCGGAAATCCGTACCGGAATGCGGTTTTCCGGCAAGCTGCGGAGCGCACTCGCGCTCGACCCCGTGCACACGGCCTGACCCTGGCCTGTATTATTCACGAGGCCGACTGGCACTGGCTTGCAAGGTATTGAACGAATTCCGGAATGTGGCATGATGAGGCAAGTTTTGGCATCGAAGCCTGTAGATCGCGCCAGTCTATCGCGGTGCTTGCCGAGTGTCTGGCATGCGCTCGCG
>JAKDMP010000076.1 GCA_030452225.1 Gammaproteobacteria bacterium | reverse complement strand
GTTGAAGAACGGGGTGAAGGACGCGGGCGCGAAACAATTGCCAGACATCGCGCCAGGCAATTGCCGGGCGGGCTACCAACGCCGAAGAATGTTCCCGCGTGTCCATAACGGCTATAGTTTATACGCCCTGCATTTCCCCACAGTGCCCGCGCCGCTCCGAATGACCTCGCCATGACCTGCAATCCACCCAATCTGATCGCCGTCAACGGTGCCGATCTGGTGCTCAAGGGGCGCAACCGGGCACAGTTCGAGTCGCGCCTGCGCCAGCAAATCGCCGGACGCCTCAAGCATCTTGGCCTCCACTGGCCCGTGCGGCGCGTGTCGGGCCGCATCATCGTCGACATCACGGGCGAGCGCGAACGACTCGATGAGGCGCTTGCGGCCCTGGGGGAGATTCCCGGTATCGCCAGCTACTTTCCGGCGGTCGCCTTCCCGGCGGAGTGGGCCGCAACAAGCGAGCAGGACCTTCTCGGGGGTACGCTGGGCCGGGCCCTGCTCGAGCTTGCCCGGCATGAACACCGCCCGGGCGCGCGTTTCGCCGTGCGCGTCGTACGCCACCTGCCGGATGCGACCGTCTCGACCCAGTCGCTGGAGCGGCTGTGGGGCGCCGCAATCCTCGAGCAGACCGACTGGGAAGGCGTCGATTTGTCCCGGCCCGACTGCACGTTCCACATTGCGCTCTACCCCGATCAGGCGCTGCTTTACAGCCACAAGATGAAGGGCGTCGGGGGCCTGCCCGCGGGGTCCAGCGGACGGGTAGTCAGCTTGCTGTCGGGAGGTATCGATTCGCCGGTGGCCGCCTATCTGATGGCGCGGCGCGGCTGTGCCGTCGAATGCCTGCACTTCAGCGCCAGCTACGTGGACCGTGACCGCGCGGCCGATACCCCGGTGGGCAAGCTGGCCCGGCACTTGTCGCGCTACACGCAAAGCCTCACCCTGCACGTCGCGCCCTACGTACCCTTCGATCTCGCGCTTGCCGGCAAGCAGGACGGCTACGAGCTGATGCTGTTTCGCCGTTTCATGCTGCGCACGGCCGCGGCGCTCGCCCGGCGGCGGCGGGCCGCGGCGCTCGTCACGGGCGACAGCCTCAGCCAGGTTGCCTCGCAGACGCTGGACAACCTCGTCGCCCTCGATGCGGCCGCTACCCTGCCGATCTTCCGCCCGCTGATCGGTCTCAACAAACAGGAAATCATCTCTTGGGCACGCAGTATCGGCACCTACGAGACCTCCATCGAGCCCTACAAGGACTGCTGCGCCCTCATCGGCCGGCGACCCAAAACGCGGGCGCATGCCGATCGGCTCGACGCGCTCGAAGCCGAACGTGTCCCGGAGCATGAAAGGCTTGTCGATACGGTTCTCGACGAGAGCGTCACCCTGAAGTTCGAGTTCGGAGAGCCCGCCGGGTAAAAACTCGCATTCCGGCCGCGATATTGTCGCGCCCATGGGCGCTCCAACAACACTATCCTCCGCTTGTAGGAGCGGGCCATGCCCGCGACTGAAAAGCCGGCATCCAGACAACGCTTACAGGCTTTCGTCGCAGGCGTCCCTGGGAAGAACGCCCTTTACGTCATAGACAATGCAATCGGGCTTGCCAAGCGCCCGAATGCCCGCGGCCCCCAGGTCGGTGAACTCCCGGTGCGCCACCGCGAGCACGACGGCGTCGTAGGCGCCCTGCGGGGGCGCGGCCACCAATTGCAGCCCGTATTCCCGTCGTGCCTGATCGGCATCCACCCACGGATCCCAGACGTCGGCTTCCACGCCGTAGGTCTTGAACTGGGAGATGATGTCGACGACATGGGTATTGCGCAAATCCGGACAGTTCTCCTTGAACGCCAGGCCAAGCACCATCACCCGCGCCCCCGAGATGGAGATCCGCTTGTGGATCATGAGCTTGACGACCCGGTCCGCTACATAGGCGCCCATGCCGTCGTTTATGCGCCGCCCCGCCAAGATCATTTCCGGGTGATGACCGACCTCGATCGCCTTGTGGGTCAAGTAATACGGGTCCACGCCGATACAATGCCCGCCGACGAGGCCCGGCCTGAACGGCAGGAAATTCCACTTGGTTCCCGCGGCTTCGAGCACTTCGCGGGTATCGAGCCCCAGGCGCTCGAACAGAATCGCCAGCTCGTTGATCAGCGCAATGTTGACGTCGCGCTGGGTATTTTCGATGACTTTGGCCGCCTCGGCGACACGGATACTCGATGCTCGATACGTACCCGCCCGGATGACCTTGCCATACACCGCGTCGACGTATTCCGCCGTTTCCGGCGTCGAACCCGAAGTCACCTTGAGAATGTCCCTGACGCGGTGCTCGCGATCGCCGGGATTGATGCGCTCCGGACTGTATCCGGCAAAGAAATCCCGATTGCAGGCCAGCCCGGACAGCTTTTCAATGATCGGCACGCACACCTCTTCGGTCACCCCGGGGTACACCGTGGATTCGAATACCACGACATCGCCCGCGCCGATCACCTTGCCGACGCTTTCGCTCGCCTTGCGCAGCGGCGTCAGATCGGGCGCCTTGTGCCCGTCGAGCGGGGTCGGTACCGTCACGACGTAGAAGTTGACGTCGCGCAGTTCCTCCGGATCCGCGGTATAGCGCAAGCGTTTGGCCGCGGCCAACTCTTCGCCGTCCACTTCGCGCGTACGATCCAGCCCTTGCCCCAGTTCCGCGATCCGGGTTTTATCGATGTCGAAACCGGTCGTGGGAAATTCGGCGGCAAAGGCCGCCGCCAGGGGAAGCCCGACATAGCCAAGGCCGATGACACCGATACGCGTCTTTGCCGGATCAAACACAATATTCCCCTCGATGATGAAGCTTCGCATTATACGAAAACGCGCCCCCGCCTTGTCTCGCGGTGCGATGACGGCCGTATGCGGTGTTGTAAATGCTATTATTTCAACACTTTCGATAAACACGCACCATGCTGATTCCAGTCATTCTTTCCGGCGGATCGGGCACGCGACTCTGGCCCATGTCGCGCGAGTTGTACCCCAAGCAATTCCTGCCTCTCGACGGGACGCATACGACCTTGTTCCAGTCCACGCTCGGACGCTTGAAGGGTTTACGCGACCTGGCGCCGCCCATCGTCGTCGCCAACGCCGAGCATCGTTTTCTGGCCGCGGAGCAACTTCTCGAGGCCGAAGTCGAAGCCGCCACGATTTTTCTGGAGCCGGAGGGGCGCAACACGGCTCCCGCGCTGGCCGTCGCGGCGCTGGCCGCGATCGAACGCGATCGTGAATCCCTCGTCCTCGCGCTCCCCGCCGATCATGCCATTCGCGACGTCGGGCAGTTTCGCTCGGCGGTGGAAACCGGCATCGATGCCGCCGGCGCCGGTCACCTCGTCGTGTTCGGCGTTACCCCCACCGCGCCGGAAACCGGCTACGGCTACATCCGCGCCGAAGCCGGCGGAAAGAGGAAATGGCGCCCGGTTGCCGAGTTCGTGGAAAAGCCCGACGCCAGGCGGGCGCAACAGTTTGTCGAATCCGGAAATTACTACTGGAACAGCGGCATGTTTCTGATGCGCGCGGATCGTTACCTCGAAGAGCTGGAGCTGCATGCGCCCGACGTGGCCAGCGCGGTGAGAGAAAGCCATGCCCATGTGTGCCGGGATTGCGACTTCATGCGCCTGGAACCTGGCGCGTTTTCGCGAAGCCCATCCATTTCCATCGATTACGCCGTCATGGAACATACCAGGCGCGCGGTCGTGGTGCCGCTCGATGCGGGTTGGAGCGACGTGGGCTCATGGAGCAGTCTGGCGGAAATCGGCTCGGCGGACAAAGCCGGAAACGTCGCCATCGGGGACACGCTTCTCGAAGACACGGAGAACACCTACATACGTGCGCAAAGCCGCCTGATCGCCACATTGGGCATCAAAAACCAGATCGTCGTGGAAACGCCGGATGCCGTCCTGATTGCCGACCGCGGACGAAGCCAGGATGTCAAGCGGTTGGTGAACCGGCTTGCAGAAGAGGGGCGCACCGAAGGGCTCATGCACCGCCGGATGCATCGCCCCTGGGGCTGGTACGAGGGCATGGTCAGCGGCGAGCGTTTCCAGGTCAAACATATTTGCGTCAAACCGGGCGCCAGCCTGTCCTTGCAGAAACATCATCATCGCGCAGAGCACTGGACCATCGTCTGCGGTACCGCCGAAGTCACGCGCGGCGAGGAGCAGTTCCTGCTGAGCGAGGATCAATCGACCTACATACCGATCGGCACGAAGCATCGCCTGCACAACCCCGGCACTATCCCGCTCGAATTGGTGGAAGTCCAAACCGGTTCCTATCTAGGCGAAGACGATATCGTGCGCTACGACGACAACTACGGCCGTTCCGATTGAACCTTGAAATCGCGCCGTGCGGGAGGGCGCCCTAACCGCGACTGCCGGCATGATGCCGGCATCCTTCGCGAGCAAGCTCGCTCCTATGGGCAAAGCAGCGAGTAGGGTGGATAAGCCTGCGCAGCAGGCGCATCCACCGAATCCACAGCGGCAGATGCGCTGCGCTTATCCGCCCTACTGCATGAGCGCGCCATGCCCGCGATTCTTCGGCTGCCGGTCAGGCGGCGTCGCGTTCGGCCTCGGGCTCATAGGCAAGGTTGGGTGCCAGCCAGCGTTCGGCCTCTTCGACCGTCCAGCCCTTGCGCGCGGCGTAATCCGCCACCTGCTCGCGGGTGACCTTGCCGATCGCGTAATAGCGCGACGCGGGATGCGCGAAATACCAGCCGCTCACCGCGGCCGCCGGCCACATGGCATAGCCCTCGGTGAGTTCGATGCCCGCATTCGCCTCCACGTCGAGCAACGACCACAGCTTGGCCTTTTCGGTGTGCTCCGGGCAGGCCGGGTAGCCGGGCGCGGGCCGGATGCCCTGATAGCGCTCGGCGATCAGGGCCTCGTTGTCGAGCGTCTCTTCCGGCACGTAGGCCCACAGTTCGCGCCGCACCTTTTCGTGCAGCAGCTCCGCGAAAGCTTCGGCGAGTCGATCGGATAGCGCCTTGATCATGATCGCGTTGTAGTCGTCGTTGTCCCCGGCAAAGGCCTCGGCGCGCTCGGCCGTGCCGAGACCGGCGGTCACGGCGAAGGCGCCCATCCAATCCGGCTTGCCGCTATCGAGCGGCGCGACAAAGTCGGCCAGACTGTAGTTGAACTTGCCGTCCGGCTTTTGCTGCTGCTGGCGCAGGTACTCCAGCCGCACAAGCTCCCGCCGGCGCTTCTCGTCGGCGTAAATCGCCAACGATTCGGGGGCCACGCGATTCGCCGGGAAGAATCCCGCCACCGCCTTTGCCTGCACCCAGCGTTCGCCGATCATGCGCTCCAGCATGGCCTCGGCGTCGGCAAAGAGTTTGCGCGCCGCCTCGCCCTTGTCGGGGTCTTCGAGGATCTTCGGATAGCTACCGCGTACCTGCCAGACGTGGAAAAACGGCGTCCAGTCGATATAGCGGCGAATTTCCTCCAGTGAAAAGTCCTCGAACACGTGAATACCGGGCTTGCGCGGCGCCGGCGGATCATAATCCGCCCAGTCGATTTGCGGCGCATTGCCGCGCGCCTCCGGAAACGAAACCTGGCGCCCGCCGCGCTGCTTGGCGGCGTAATGACGGCGCACGGTTTCGTGATTGGCATTGACCTCGGAGACGTAGCCGTCGCGGCCGCGTCCGAGCAGCTTCGAGACGACCCCGACGGCGCGCGAGGCATCCTTCACGTACACGGTCGGACCGTCGTACTGCGGCGCCACCTTGACCGAGGTATGCGTCGGCGAAGTCGTCGCGCCGCCGATCAGGAGCGGGATCTCGAAGTCGAGGCGTTTCATCTCGGCCGCGACATGGGCCATCTCTTCGAGCGACGGCGTGATAAGACCCGATACGCCGATGATATCGACGTTTTTCTCGCGCGCCGTTTCGAGCAGCTTTGCGGACGGCACCATCACGCCGAGATCGATCACTTCGTAGTTGTTGCAGGCGAGCACAACGCCGACGATGTTCTTGCCGATGTCGTGTACGTCGCCCTTGACGGTCGCCATGAGAATTTTGCCCTTGGCACGGCTTGCCGCATCCTTTTCCGCCTCCATCCAGGGCAGGAGATACGCCACGGCCTTCTTCATCACGCGCGCCGATTTGACCACCTGCGGCAGGAACATCTTGCCGGCGCCAAAGAGGTCCCCGACAATGTTCATGCCGTCCATGAGCGGCCCCTCTATTACCTCGAGCGGCCGCGCGGCGGCTTGGCGCGCTTCTTCCGCGTCCTCCTCGATGAAGTCGGCGACGCCTTCCACCAGCGCATGCGCGATACGCTCATTGACCGGCTTCCCGCGCCAGGCGAGATCGCGTTCGCCGCCGGCGGAAACCGCCTTGCCGGCATACCGTTCGGCCACGGCGAGCAGCCGTTCCGACGCCTCCGGATCGCGGTTGAGGATCACGTCCTCGACGGCGCTGCGCAGCTCCGTCTCGATGTCATCGTACACGGCGAGCTGGCCGGCGTTGACGATCGCCATGTCGAGCCCGACGGCAATGGCGTGATACAGGAACACCGAGTGCATCGCCTGGCGCACACGCTCGTTGCCGCGGAAGGAAAACGACACGTTGCTCAGCCCGCCGCTCGTGTACACGCCGGGGAAACGCCGCTTGATCTCGCGCACGGTTTCGATGAAGGCCCGCGCATAGTCGTTGTGCTCCTCGATGCCGGTGGCGACGGCAAAAATGTTGGCGTCGAAAATCAAATCCCCGGCTTCGAAGCCGGCCTTTTCGGTCAGAAGCTTGTACGCGCGCTCGACAATGGCGAGGCGCCGCTCGACCGTCTCCGCCTGGCCCTCCTCGTCAAAGGCCATGACGACGACCGCCGCGCCGTAACGGCGCGCCAGCCGCGCCTGCTCCAGAAACGGCGCCTCGCCCTCCTTCAGGCTGACCGAATTGACGATCGGCTTGCCTTGCACGCAGCGAAGGCCCGCCTCGATCACCGACCACTTGGAGGAATCGATCATGATCGGCACACGGGAAATGTCGGGCTCCGAAGCGATGAGATTCAGAAACCTCGCCATCGCCTCTTCGCCGTCGAGCATGCCCTCGTCCATGTTCACATCGATGATTTGCGCGCCGTTTTCGACCTGCTGGCGCGCGACCTCGAGCGCCGTATCGTAATCGTCCCCGAGAATGAGCTTCTTGAAGCGTGCGGAACCGGTAACGTTGGTGCGCTCGCCGATATTCACGAACTGCGCGCCCTCGCCGCCGCCGATTGCGAACGGTTCCAGGCCCGACAAACGCAGGCGCGGCGGCCGCTTCGGAACGGCGCGGGGCTTGGCGCCAGAGACCGCTTGGGCGATCGCTCGAATATGGGCGGGGGTCGTGCCGCAACATCCACCAACGATGTTGACGAGCCCCGTCTTTGCCCATTCGGCAAGATGGCTTGCCATGAATGCGGGCGTTTCGTCGTAGCCGCCCAGTTCGTTCGGAAGCCCCGCGTTCGGATGCGCGCTCACGTACACATCGACAACGCGTGACAACTCCTCCACGTGCGCGCGCAGCTGCTCCACGCCGAGCGCGCAATTCAGGCCCACCGACAGCGGCCGCGCATGGCGCACCGAGTGCCAAAACGCTTCCGGCGTCTGCCCCGAAAGGGTGCGCCCGCTGGCATCGGTGATGGTGCCGGAAATCATGATCGGCGCGCGCTTTCCGCGCTTGTCGAATAACGCCTCGATGGCGAAAAGCGCGGCCTTTGCATTGAGCGTGTCGAATATCGTCTCGACCAAAATCAAGTCCGCGCCGCCGTCGAGCAGTCCACGTGCTGCCTCGCCATAGGCTTCGGCCAGTTCCGCGAACGTGACGTTGCGAAAACCGGGGCGATTGACATCCGGCGAGAGGGAAGCGGTGCGGTTGGTCGGACCGAGGACGCCGGCGACGAAGCGCGGCCGCGCCGCATCCCGCGCCGTGACTTCATCTGCAGCCGAGCGGGCCAGTTCGGCACCCGCCTTGTTGAGCTCGTACGCCACGGCCTCAAGGCCGTAATCCGCCTGGCTGATCGCGGTCGAATTGAAAGTGTTGGTTTCGATGATGTCCGCGCCGGCCTCGAGATAATCGATATGCATTACCCGGATGCGATCGGGCTGCGTCAGGTTCAGCAGATCGTTGTCGCCCTTCAGATCCCTGGGGTGATTGCTGAGATCGAAAGAATCCCCCTCTGCCTCCCCCTTCCGCGAAGACGCGCAAGGGGGAGAATGCGGTGCCCTCCCCCCTGGATGCGCAGCATCGAGGGGGGAGTTGGAGCGGGATTCCCCGCGGAAGGCCGCTTCGTCAAAGCCCTGATCCTGGATGAGCGTACCCATGCCGCCATCGAGCACCAAAATCCGCTCGTTCAACATTGTCCTCATTCGATCTTCATTCATTCCCATTTCTCCGACATCCACATCTCGAGCAATCACCCGCAGAAGCGGGCCATGCCCGCGACCTTCACGGCCTCAATCCCTTGTCGCGCCCATGGGGCGCTCCTACAACCCATATCTTTCACCCGCAGGAGCGGGCCATGCCCGCCCGCGACAGTCACGCGACCGCATCCACATTGGCGGTTACCGGCTTCATGCCCAACAGCCGGCAGAGCGCCGCCGTTAATTCCGCGCGGTTCAACGTATAGAAATGAAACTCGTGAACGCCCTCGGCCTGCAGCCGCCGGCACTGTTCGGCGGCCACACTGGCGGCTACCAGTTGCCGCGTCTCGGGGTCGCCGTCCAGGTCCTCGAAAAGCCGGGCAACATCCCGCGGAATCGCCGCACCGCAAACGGCGGCGAACTCGCAGGTTCGTGCGTAGTTGGTGATCGGCAAGATTCCAGGGACGATCGGCACGCCCACACCCGCCGAATCCGCGCGATCGCGAAAACGCAAAAACGTCTCGACATCGAAGAAAAACTGGCTCATGGCGCGGCTTGCGCCGGCGTCCACCTTGGCCTTGAGGTTTTCGAGATCGGCCGCGGCGCTCGCGGCATCGGGATGCACCTCCGGGTGACAGGCAACACTCACTTCGAAATCCGCCACCCGCTTCAGGCCCGCCACCAGTTCGGCCGCCCGGCAGTAACCATTGGGATGCGGTTCGAATCGCCCACCGCCCGGCACGTCGCCACGCAACGCCACCACATGACGGATGCCGGCCTCGCTGTAACGCCGCGCAACCGCATCCACCTCCTCGCGGGTCGCGCCGACACAGGTCAGATGTGCCGCAGGTTCGAGCGGCGTCTCGCGCCGAATACGCTCGACCGTGGCGTGGGTCCGATTCCGCGTCGAGCCCCCCGCGCCGTAAGTGACCGAGACAAAGTCCGGCCGAAACGGGGTAAGCCGTTCGACCGTCTCCCAGAGCCGCGCCGTCATTCGATCGGTTTTGGGCGGAAAGAATTCGAACGAAACCCGCGGTTTTTGCCCACGATCCACTGGCCGTACAGCGACGAATTCGTCCACGGGCACAACTCCCCTGCCGCTTTAGCAGTATTTCGACGCCGCCCCGCAATGCGTCAACGAAACTCGGCGGCCGCGGGCCACAAAAAAACCCGCTCGGGCTTTGCCAAAGAGCGGGTTTCTTGCCGTCTCTTTAGCAGCATTTATTAAGCGCCCGCAAGCTGACATCAACTCGGCGCTGTACAGATAGCCTACTCCAACTCCTCTCCACAAGTCAAACCCTGCGGCGGCGCACCGGGAAGAAGTCATGGGGCGCAATTCCGCGGAGCAATGGCAGCGCCGCATCCGTGCCAATCCTGATCCTGCCAAATCCACGTAAGCGTATGATATTATGTGGTTCCTGTGGCCGGGATAGCGCGTTTGCGGGTTCGGGTTTGAACCCAGGCGGCTTGTCGCCATCCAATTTCGAGCGGACGGACCGACAGGAGACCGGCAAGCAAGGTTTGCCCCAGGCATGGATTTTCCAACGGTGACACACATCGGCGCTGACGCCTAAAGAGTAACGATACAGGAGAGATGAACCGTGCAAGACGAGACCCGGTCGAGCGTCGATTTTCCCACGGCAGAAGAGCAGCAGGCTTCGAGACAACGCGACAGCAACAAATCGGCCCGCCTGGTTTCCCTGGACTCGGGCCAGTCCAGGACGGAACGCATTGCCGTTGCGCTCGTTCGAAGATGCCGCAGCGCGGCGCCGACCATCCTGTTGATGCTCACGGACATCGCCGCCTTGATCATCAGCATTCTGGCCGGTGCCTGGTTCGGCAAAGCGATTGTTCCGCTGAACCCCCTGGTTTCCATTTATCCATTTATTGCCACGTATTGCGCCGTGCTGCTCCTTGGCTATCTGTTTAGCGGCCTGTATTCCGTCCCCACGCAAACCGGCGCCGAAGAGCTGAAAAGAACCTCGCTGACCACGACCATGGCCATAGCCATCATGGCTCTGATTGTCTATGCATCAGGAGACTTTTACGGCGTGCATGCCCCGACGTTCCTGATCGCGTGGGCGGTTGCCTTGTTTTCGGTGCCATTGGCACGCTTTGCGACGCGCCGGGCTTTCTCGCCCTGCGGCTGGTGGGGACACAAGGCAATCATCATCAGCGTCAAACCGCAGGCTGCGCAAAAGCTCGTACAAGCCCTCCGACACAAACCTGCGCTTGGCATCAAACCCGCAGCCGTCCTCTCCGTTGGGCAAGCGCCCGAAGAATCTCACCACATCGGCGTCCCCATACTCAATGGCCCGGAGTCGGTGCTGCGCTACACACATGCCCACGGCATACACTATGCAATCGTCACTTCGACCGTCCTCCATGAATCCGAAACTTTCGAGCTGATTCAAAAGTATGAGAATTTCTTCAAGCACTGGCTGATCGTGCCGGATTTTTCACGCAGTTACAGCCTGTGGGTGAAGACGCTCGACCTCAATGGTCTGCTCGGGCTCGAAGTCACCAACAAACTGAACAAGTTGGGCGAACGGGCCGTAAAGCGGGCTTTGGACCTTGTCCTTACCTTGGCAGGCGGTATTGCCCTCCTGCCTTTGTGCCTGCTCATCGCCATTGCCGTCAAACTCGACTCACGCGGTACGGTGTTTTACGGCCACGAACGGTTGGGCAAAAACGGCAGGCCCTTCAAGGTGTTGAAATTCCGCTCCATGCTTCAAAATGCCGACTCGCTGCTTGACGAATACCTCAAGCAACACCCGCAGCACAGGCAAGAGTGGCATGCGACGCGGAAACTCAAGAATGATCCCAGAATTACCGCGGTTGGCCGTTTCCTGCGCAGCACCAGCCTCGACGAGCTGCCGCAGTTGATCAATGTGCTGCGAGGAGACATGAGCCTGGTTGGCCCAAGGCCCATCGTTGCCGCCGAAATTTGCCGCTATGACCATGTTTGGGAGCTGTATCAACGCACCCGACCCGGCATCACCGGCCAATGGCAGGTGTCGGGACGTAACGACACAAGCTACGAGGAACGCACGGCCATGGACGCCTACTACGTACGCAACTGGTCCATTTGGCTAGACATTTACATTCTGGCCAAGACTCCTTTGGCGGTCTTGCACCGCAGCGGGGCCTACTAGCCTGCATTATTCACGAGGCCGACCGGCGCTGGCTTGCAAGTCATTGAACGAACTTGGGAATGTGGCATAATGAGGCAGGTTTTGATA
>JAKDMP010000192.1 GCA_030452225.1 Gammaproteobacteria bacterium | reverse complement strand
CGGCGGCACCGGCCTCGGCCTCGCCATCGCGCGTGAACTGACCGAAGCCCATGGCGGACGACTCGCCTATGTCGAGCAGGAGACGGGCACGCGTTTCGACATCGTGCTGCCCGCGAGCGCGCTGGTACAATAGGCCATGAATTCTTTAGCGCGCAGCGCTTGCATATCGCCCAATGCCCATGTATGGGTTTGCCCGCTTCGCAGGATCAGCGGCAGCAAACGCTTGCCGTCCCGCACCTTGAGCCGGAACATCCGGCCTGCGCGCCCGTAGCTCAGCTGGATAGAGCACCAGACTACGAATCTGGGGGTCAGGAGTTCGAATCTCTTCGGGCGCGCCAATTATTTCAATGACTTAGCTGTTGTCGTGCCCGCGCTTTGGCTGCAGGTTTGCAGTCGGCTTGCAAATTTGTTGCTTATCCCGGCAACCGAACGCGTCTTGCATTGCTGGTCGCTCATGTACCAGCGGTTCGTAGTGCCTCACGAGTGTTTCAGGTCGACGTGAAGTGGCGCTGACATCCGTTGGCGATTGACGAGATATGTTAAGGCATTAAGCTGGTGATTCTGTTCAGATGCAACGAGGGGCTATGAACGAGCGCACCATGGGCGGACGGTGGCTGGCATGAAGACACTGCTCGATCCAGGCGGCGATCTGGCCGAGGGATTAAAGCGGTTACGCGCCGAACTCGATCTGTCCGATGGTTTTGATGAAAGCGTGCTTGCCGAGGCGCGCGAGGCTGCCGGGAGGCAACCCGGCGATCACCGCGACCGCACCGACTGGCCTTTCGTCACGCTCGATCCGGCAAGTTCGACCGATCTGGATCAGGCGTTCCACATCGAGCAGGCCGGCGACGACCTTCTCCTGCATTACGCCATTGCCGATGTCGGCTGGTTCGTGCGCCCCGGCAGCGCGCTTGATCGCGAGGCGTGGCGGCGTGGCGTGACCCAGTACATGCCCGGCGGGCGGGTGTCGCTCTATCCGCCGGCACTGGGCGAAGCTGCCGCCAGCCTGCTGCCCGACGGGCCGCGCCCGGCAGTCGTATTTTCGGTAGCGGTCGCGCGCGATGGTAAGACACGCATCGAAGGCGTCGAACGGGCGATAATCCGCAGCCGCGCCAAGCTGGGTTACGAAACCGTCCGCCCGGCCGACCTGCCGCCGCTGCTCGGCGAGTTTGCAGACCGCATCAGGGCGGCCGAGCAAGCCCGAGGCGCCGCCCGGCTCGACTTCCCCGAGCAGGAATTGACGCGCGGCGCGAACGGCCGTCACGCTCTGGTGCTGAAGCCATCGCTTCCCGCCGAACAGGATAATGCCGCCATGTCGCTCGCCACGAACCTGGCCGTGGCCCAGCTTTTCATGGACCATCATGGCGGTCTGTTCCGGGTGCTGGCGGAGCCGGACGCCAAGGCGATTGCGCGCCTGCGCGCCAGCGCTCGCGTGCGCGGGATCGCATGGCGCGAGCATGAGAGTTTGCCCGCACTGGAACGCCGGCTGGACACTGGCACTCCACGCGAGGCCGCGTTCCTGCTGGAAATTCGCAAGGCCAGCCGAGGCGCCTTCTATGCGCCATGGACGGAAGGCGAAAAGCCGTGGCACGCCGCTGTTGCCGCTACCTATGTGCATGGCACCGCGCCGCTGCGGCGGCTGGCCGACCGATATGTGGTGGAGGCAGCACTGGCGCTTGGCCGCACCAGCAAGTGGCCGGATGGCGCGGCCGAGACCTTTCGCGCCCTGCCGCCGGTTATGGCGAAGGCGTCACAAACGGCCAATCGCCTGGACAGGGCCGTTCTCGACCTGGCCGAAGCAGTGCTGCTCGAAGGGCGTGAAGGCGAGGAGTTCGCTGCCGTCGTCACCGAGGTCAGCGAACGTGGCGCATATGTCCAACTGATCGATCTACCCGTGGTCACGCGGATCGACAGCAGGGACCTGAAGGAGGCAGATGCGATCCGCGTGCGGCTGGATCATGCCGATCCTGAAAGCCGAGAAACCTCCTTCAGCCTGGCAAGCGTGTCACAATCGCCGGCAACGGCTTCGGCCTGAGCCGGCACCAGACTAACGCTCCAGATATCATTCAAGACTGGCGAGAATGGCCTTGGCCAATTCCACACTCTGCTGCTTGCGTGCGGTCAGAGTTTCCTGGCGCCACGCCTTGACGGCGTCCATGATTGGGCCACCCGAAATCTCTTCGGGCATGGTCATGCTGGCGCCGTGATACGCCGCGACATCGAGAGCAAGATTGCCCCGGCGAAGATAGAGCGTTCCGAACCGCTTTCCGAAACGGGCTTCATCGGCGACACCCTCGACATCCTCGAACTGAAGTCCGCCGGAAGCGATGCCGCCAGCAAGTTGCCCGGCCGCCTCCATCTGCCCCTCGGTGCCAGGTTCAGCCGCCTCCTCCATCTTTTCCACCGCGGACGTCATGGCATCGGCGACGGCCTGTGCCGACATCCCCTGTGTTACACTGGCGAAATTGCTCGCTGCGTCTTGCGCCGTGTCGAAAACGTCGACATCGAGACTGACCTGCAGGATTGTCCCATCCGCCCCCCATTCATAGGCACAACTGTCCGAGAGGGCGCTCGCCTCCTCTATCTCCGCGGCGGGCACGCCGAACGTCGTGGCGACCATCTCCTTGGGCAAGAGCTTGCACGGGTTCTCCTCCAGCGCCGCATCGAATGATGCGGAGCCCGCGCTTTCCCCGGCAGCCGAGCCGGGGGTGGCAGAGGCCTGACCTTCAGTACTCTCGCCAGAAGCATCGCTGCAGGCCGCGAGGCAAACGGCGAGCACGCCGGTCAGAACAACGCCCCTCAAAGGGCGGGATACACGCGCGAGGACCGCGGACGG
>JAKDMP010000191.1 GCA_030452225.1 Gammaproteobacteria bacterium | reverse complement strand
TGTTCGTCGGCACACACGGCCAGGGCGCGCAGCGCTGGCTGGACATCGGCCCGGTGATGCTGCAGCCGGCGGAACTGATGAAAATCGGCCTGCCGCTCACGCTCGGCTGGTTTTTTCACGAGCACTCGCCGCCCCCGCCCTGGTACCGAATCCTCGCCGCGCTGGCGATCATCTTCATTCCCACCGCCCTGATTACCATCGAACCGGACCTCGGCACCGCAACCCTGATCGCCGGCGCCGGGATCATGGTGCTGTTCCTGGCGGGCCTGCGCTGGCGTTATGTGCTCGCCTTCACGGCCATCCTCCTGGCCGCCCTGCCGGTCGCGTGGCATTTTCTCCATGATTACCAGCGCGCGCGCCTGCTGGTTTTTCTCGACCCTTCGCGCGATCCGCTCGGCGCCGGCTACCACATCATCCAGTCCAAGATCGCCATCGGCTCCGGGGGCCTGTTCGGCCAGGGCTTCCTCGGCGGCTCCCAAGCGCAACTCAATTTCCTGCCGGAACAGACCACCGATTTCATTTTCGCCGTCTTTGCCGAGCAATTCGGCTTCCTGGGCGCGCTCGCGCTGCTCGCCCTGTACGGTTTCATCATTGGACGCGGGCTGCTCCTTTCGCTGCGCGCCCACACCCGATTCGGCCGTCTCGCCGCCGCGGGGCTGATCCTGATCTTCCTGTTCTACGTCGTGGTCAATATCGGCATGGTCTGCGGGCTGGTGCCCGTCGTGGGCGTCCCCCTGCCGCTGGTCAGCTACGGGGGCAGTTCGGTCGTGACGATTCTTGCCGGATTCGGTATCCTGATCAGCATTGCCGCCCATCGACGATTAATTGACACATGAAACATCTGCGCAACCTTTGCATTCTCGCCGCCGCCTGTCTCGCATTTGGCCTGGCCACGCCGGCCCGGGCGATCGACACCAGTGAACCCGCCGTGGCAGCCTTCATCACGAAAATGGTTCAGGATCACCATTTCGACCGCAAGGCGCTCACCGGTCTGTTGGCCGAGACCCCCTTCGATCCGGACGTCATCGAGCGCATGGAATCCCCGGCCGAGGCCCTGCCCTGGTCCCGCTACCGGGCCATCTTCGTGACGCCGGAGCGGATCGCCGCGGGCAGCGCGTTCGTTTCCGAACACCGGCAGACGCTGGCGGCGGCCAAGAAAAAGTACGGCGTCCCGGCCTCGGTCATCGCGGCCATCATCGGCATAGAAAGCCACTTCGGACGCTACAAGGGCGATTTTTCCGCCCTGTCCGCCCTCGCCACGCTGGCTTTCGACTACCCCCGCCGCGCGGACTTCTTCCGCCGCGAACTGGCGAAGTACCTTCTGCTGTGCCGCAAGAACGGCTTCGATCCCCGCGCGCTCGAAAGCTCATACGCCGGCGCGCTCGGCGCGGGCCAGTTCATCCCTTCGAGCTATCTCGCCTACGCCGTGGATGCCGACGGCGACGGCAGCGACATGTTCTCGAGCTGGCCGGATATCGTCTCCAGCGTCGCGAACTACCTTGCGGTTCACGGCTGGAAAGCCGGCAAGCCGGTCGTGGCCCGGGCCCAACTCGAACCGTCCGCCGACCCGGATCATCTGGCCGGTCGCGAACTCCCGGCGCGCGAACTGCGCACGGCCGGGATCGCCTTCGGGGCGGATGTCGCCGGCAATACCTCCGTACGCCTGGTGGAAGTCGAGGTTCAGGAGGGCGGCAGCGAAGAAACGCAATACTGGGTCGGACTGCCCAACTTCCTGGTGATCATGCGCTACAACCACAGCCCCCTGTATGCACTCGCAGCCTCGCAGCTCGCCGCCGCCATAGCCAGGGCCTCCGCATCCGATGAGGCTGCGCTTGCCGCGCGGCAACGCTAAGGACTCACGCAACGGACTCGGGTATGGCCTCGCAGCCATGCTCGGCCTTTTGCTCGCCGGCTGCGCGCCCTTTTCACAGGCGCCCCCTGCCGAGGGTTCCGGCGCACGCCCGCCTTTTCACACCGCATCGGATGTCCCCTGCGGCAACGTCGGCGCGGGGAGTTCCTACGTCGTGTTCGGGCATCGCTATTACGTGCTCGAAAGCGCGACCGGCTACGACGAGCGCGGCATCGCCTCCTGGTACGGGCGCAATTTTCACGGCCGCACGACCTCGAGCGGCCAGCCCTACGACATGTATGCCAATACGGCCGCAAGCAAGGTATTGCCGCTGTGCACCTGGGTCAAGGTAACCAACCTCGAAAACGGCAAGCATGTCATCGTGCAGATCAACGATCGCGGCCCCTTTGTCGCCAACCGCATCATCGATCTCTCCTACGCCGCGGCGCAAAGCATCGGCATGATGCGCAAGGGCACGGCACTCGTCAATGTGCGCGCGCTGGCCGGCCCGTCGTCCGCGCCGCCGCGCGACATCGAGAAGATCGGCGAAGAGACGCCCACGCCCAAACTCGGGCATGGCGCCCGCATTTACCTGCAACTCGGCGCCTTCGTCCATCACGAGAATGCCGAAAGACTGCGCGCCAAACTTGTGCTTCAGCAACTTGGCCGGGTACGCATCGATACCGCCCGCGTCGATGGCCAGCTTTTCTATCGCGTGCAGTTCGGCCCGTACGCGACCGTGGACGAAATCGACGCACTCACCCGCGAACTCGACCGGCTCGGTTACCACGAGACCGAAGTTGTCATCGAATAATCGGCGGCTGGTAGCCGAAGCTCATATTGATCCGGGGGTTGATCAGAATGTCAAAGCCTCTACAGAAATGCCCTTCGGGCGGGGTTACTTTTGTTTCGCCAAAAGTAACCACCATTTCGCGACAGCGAAATAGGACGCGCGAAGAGCGCCCGAAGGGTGCGCGCCGTGATTTTTGGCGCGCATCAA
>JAKDMP010000075.1 GCA_030452225.1 Gammaproteobacteria bacterium | reverse complement strand
TCGCATGAGGTATCTTGGCCACGTCGGCAGCCAACGGCCTGCTGCTTGACAGGGTCAAAGGCGACGGCTAAGGTGACGTCCGATGAACGGAATCCATCCCGACCGGACGTGGCGGTGGCCGGGACGAAAGCTGCGGGATGATTCCGTTTGATTGATGCGTTTGCATTGAAACCACGGGAAAGGCCCGCTTCGTGCGGGCCTTTTTGTTTGGGAGTCGTAGCGGATGTTTTTTGTATTCAAAGCCGGCATCGAGGATGCGGATCGCGAAAGGCTGCTGACTGAGCTTCGGGATCAGGGGCTGCGTACCCTGGCCGTGAGCGGTAACGGCGCGCGCGCCCATGCGCTGGTCGGAGCCACCTCCGTTCTGGAGGGTCTGGATCTGGATCGCCATCCCTGGGTCGAGGAGGTGATTCGCGATGCCGCGCCCTACAAACGCGCCAGCCGCGCGCTGCACCCGGAAGATACGGTGGTCAAAGTGGGCGGCGTACCGATTGGCGGAGACATATTCATCGTCATCGCCGGACCTTGCGCCGTGGAGAGCGAGGCACAAGTCGAGGCGGCAGCCGAGGCCGTGGCCGCGGCGGGCGGCCGCGGCATGCGCGGCGGGGCCTACAAGCCGCGCACCAGCCCGTACAGTTTCCAGGGCCACGGCGCGCTGGGTATCGAGCTGCTGGTCGCGGCGGCGGGGCGGCACGCTCTGCCGGTAGTCACCGAAATACTCGATGTGGCCGACTTGCCGCACTTTCAGAACAAGGTCGGCGCGCTCCAGATCGGTGCGCGCAACATGCAAAACTACGCCTTGTTGCGCGAGGCCGGGAAAAGCGGTATGCCCGTCGTCCTGAAGCGCGGTCTTTGCGCGACTTTGGAAGAGCTTTTGCTGGCGTCCGAGTACATCCTCAATGAGGGCAATGACCAGGTCATCCTTTGTGAACGCGGCATCCGCACTTTCGAGACGGCTACCCGCAATACGCTCGATTTGAACGGCGTCGCCTGGCTCAAGCATCATACCCACCTACCCGTGCTGGTGGATCCTTCGCACGGCACCGGACTGGCCGAACTGGTCGCGCCGCTTGCCAAGGCTTCGGTTGCGGTCGGCGCCGACGGCCTTCTGATCGAAGTCCATCCGCAACCGGCCGAAGCCCTTTCCGACGGCCGTCAATCCCTGACGCCGGACGGCTTCGCCCAACTCATGCGCGAACTCAAACCCTTCGTCGAAGCCACCGGGCGCAGGCTGTAGAATTCGAGGTTGTTGACTCGGTGGGAACATTCGGGTAGTATCCGCAGGCATGAAGACGCAATTCATCAATCAGACTTGGTGGTGGCAGCACGACACAACGGCTGCGGGGATTGCTGTGCCTGATTGACGCGAACGCGTACAACGAGTTTCAACCAAGACCCGCCTCGAGCGGGTCTTTTTTTGGTCCAACGAAAGGAGAAGGAGAACAGCGATGAACGATGGCTTGAACAATAGCGGCGAGGTTCCCTGGTGGGCGCGGCAATCCCGCAGCGGGAGACAGCTGACGTCAATGCATACACGGTACTCTCGCGCCGGCTAGCGGGAACGCCCGACCCGCTGGGCGTGTATGCGCTTGTCGACGATGAGTGCTGTGCCTTGTTCGAAACCGCCGATGCCGGCGCCGGGGAGCAGGCCGAAAGCCTGATCTTCCTCGATGCCTGTGTCAGTCTCACGGCCCATGGCGATGCCGTGCGAATGCAGGCCCATACGGCGCCGGGAGAGCAAATAGCCGATCGTGTTGCCGGGCAAATGCCCGCCGCCCATACGCAGCGCGATCCGGACAACCGCGAGACCCGATTCCGCTTTGCCTCGCCGGCGATCGGCAAGAGTGAAGCACTCCGGTTGAAAGCAGCGTCGGTACTCGATCCATTGCGCGCGTTGACGGCGGGATCGGGGCTTGGCGAGGTCGCCGAGGGTGCGCAAAATTTTGTCTTTGGCTGCTTTGCCTACGATCTCATCGCAGCCTTCGAGTCTGTGCCGATCTCCGCGAGGCAGGCGGGAGACTTTCCGGATTATTCCTTCCACCTTGCCGGCAGCGTCATCCGCGTGGATCACCGCCACGCCCGCACCGAGATCCTGGTGTTGGCGCCGAAATCCGACACCATCGAGGCAAGGCGCAGGTTGACGGCGCTGACTCGCTTGTGTGAACAGGCGGAGCCCTATCGGCCGAGAGCCGCGAAGCCGGTTCCTGCGCGGCTCGCTCAATCCGACAAGGACTATGCCGAGGTGGTCGCACGCTGCAAGCGTCATATCCGGGCAGGGGACGTGTACCAGATTGTGCCGTCACGCGCTTGGGATGCGCCCTGCGACGATCCGCTGGCGGCCTACGCGCGGCTGCGCAAGGCAAATCCGAGCCCGTACATGTTCTATCTCAACGATCCGGCGGGGACATTGTTCGGCGCTTCGCCGGAGAGTGCGCTCAAGGTGGATGCGGCGAGTCGCAGGGTCGGGATCCGGCCGATTGCGGGAACGCGCCCGCGCGGTGAAGACGCGGATAGTGACTCGCGGCTCGAACTCGAGCTGCGATTGTCGCAGAAGGAGGTCGCCGAACACGTCATGTTGGTCGATCTCGCCCGTAACGACGTGGCGCGAGTATCGGCGCCCGGAACGCGGCGCGTCACCGAGTTGATGCGCGTAGAGCGCTACTCCTGCGTGATGCATCTGGTCTCGCGCGTCGAGGGCAGCCTGGCGCCGGGGCTCGATGCGCTGCATGCCTATCGGGCGACGCTCAACATGGGGACGCTCACCGGCGCGCCGAAGCTCAAGGCCGCGGAACTTCTGGCGGGTATCGAGCCGGCTCGGCGCGGTCCCTACGGCGGCGCCGTGGGGTATCTCACCGCGACCGGCGATCTTGATACGGCCATCGTCATTCGCTCCGCACTGGTGCAAAACGGCGTGGCGCGCGTCCAGGCGGGTGCCGGGGTGGTGGCGGACTCGGAGCCGTTGGCCGAGGCCGCGGAAACACGGCGCAAGGCCCGGGCGGTACTCGAAGCACTGGGCGTCGAAGAGGAGCGGGGCGATGAGTAAAGTGCTGTTTCTGGACAACTTCGATTCATTCAGCTACAACCTGGTCGACGAGTTCCGTCGCGCCGGCGCCAAGGTGGAAGTATGGCGCAACGATGCGGCGCTCGGGCGCTTGGCCGAACGGCTGGAGCACAACGATCTGCTGGTGCTCTCGCCCGGCCCCGGCCGGCCCGAGGATGAAGGCGTGGCATTGTCGTTGGTTCGACGCGCGGTCGGTAAATGCCCGGTGTTCGGTGTCTGCATGGGTTTGCAGCTGCTGGCCACGGCCCTGGGCGGCGAGGTGAGCCCCGCGCCCAGGCAGGTGCACGGCAAGCTGGGCCTGATCCAGCACGATTCCGGTGGCTTGTTTGAAGGATTGGAGAACCCGTTCGGGGCGGGGCGCTATCACTCGCTGCGGGTGAGCGAGATGCCCGGGGGTTTTCATGCAACGGCCTGGGGGGAAGAATCCGGCGAGCGGGTGTTGATGGCCATGGAAGATCCGGCCCGCCGCCTTGCCGGCGTGCAGTTCCATCCCGAATCGATCCTGACGCGCGACGGAGGCCGCCTGATCGAGCGCGTCCTGGAATGGGCTCGGTGATGAACGCGACGTTGGAATGTCTGTATCGGCGCGAAGACCTCGCACCGGTGGAACTCGAAGGCTTGTTTGCGAAACTGGTCGCGGGCAAATTGGACCCCGTTCTCCTCGCGGCGTTGTTGGTGGCGCTCAAGCTCAAGGGCGAGAGCGGCGCGGAAATCGCTGCTGCCGCGCGGGCATTGCGGGCGGCCTCGCGGCCGTTCTCAAGGCCTGACTACGACTTTGCCGACTGTTGCGGCACCGGAGGCGATGGCCTGGGCACTCTGAACGTATCGACCGGGGCAGCTTTTGCCGCCGCCGCCTGCGGATTGCCCATCGTCAAGCACGGCAACCGCTCGGTGTCGTCTCAATCCGGCTCGGCCGATGTGCTGGAAGGGCTGGGCGTGAATATACACGCCCGGCCCGAAACGGCACGGCGTTGCCTGGACGAGGCTGGGATATGTTTCCTGTTGGCACCCGACTACCATCCCGGCATCGCCCATGCCATGCCGGTGAGAAAGGCGCTTGCCACGCGGACCCTGTTCAATGTGCTCGGGCCGCTGGTCAATCCGGCGCGCCCGCCTTGCCAGCTCGTCGGCGTGTACGCGCCGGAGCTGGTGCAGCCGGTGGCCGAAGCACTGGCTTTGCTTGATCTGCAATCCGCCTTGGTAGTGCATGGTGACGGGCTGGATGAAATCGCCCTGCATGGCCCAACGCGAGCCGCGCGCGTGGTGCAAGGGCAAGTCGAGATGCTCGTCCTGACACCGGAGGATGCCGGGCTGCCGCGCTATCCGCTGGACGCTCTACGCGGCGGCGCTGCCAGGGACAACGCGGCCGCCTTGATGGCTGTTCTCGAGGGCGAAGGCCATGATGCGTACAAGGCGGCAATCGCCTTCAATACGGGCGCGTTGTTGTGGGTGTCAGGCCTGGCGGGCGACATTGGCGATGGAACGGACCGGGCTCGGTGCGCGTTGGAGGATGGGCTGGCGTTGGCACGACTGCAGCGGTTGCGCGAGGTGAGCCATGGCGCTTGAAAGGATTCTTGCCGCCAAACGCCGCCGTCTGGAAGCGGCTCCGGTGCCCGAATATTCGCCCGAACCGTATTGCGGCCCCGGGCTGGCGGACGCGCTCGCGCGCCCCGGCCCGTCGTTCATCCTCGAATGCAAGGCCGCTTCGCCGTCCGCTGGGACGCTCATGACCGATTACGATCCCGCGGCGCTTGCCGGGCAGTATGCCGGCGTGGCCGATGCCGTTTCCGTGTTGACCGAACCCGAATTTTTCGGCGGCGACATCTCCCATCTTGGCCGGGTTGGCGAACGGGCCGATGTGCCCGTCCTGCGCAAGGACTTCATTCTCGGCCCGGTGGAGGTGCGCGAAGCGCGTGCGCACGGCGCGGCGGCGGTCCTGTTGATGCTGTCCGTGCTGGACGATGGGGACTGGAGGCTGTGTTTCGAGGCCGCGCAAGCGCTCGGCATGGATGCCTTGACCGAGGTACACGACGAGGCCGAGTTGCGACGTGCGATTGATTTTGACGCCCCGATTATCGGCATCAACAATCGCAACCTCGAAACGCTGGAGGTGGACCTTGCCGTGACCGAACGGCTGGCCTCGCAAATCCCCGGCGACCGATGGGTGGTTTGCGAATCGGGCATTTCCGAGCGCGCCGATGTATTGCGCCTGGCGCCGCATGTCGACGCCTTTCTGATCGGTACGCGTTTGAGCCGTGGTGGACGCCCCGCGCACACGGCACGCGAACTCGCGTTCGGACGCTTCAAGGTCTGCGGCCTCGCGCGCGCCGAGGATGCGCTGGCCGCCTGGGAGTCGGGAGCGGTGATGGGCGGCATGATTTTTGCCCCGGATTCGCAGCGCTGTATCGACCTCGCGACGGCTCGACGCTTGAAGTTGGCTGCGCCGCTCGATTGGGTGGGCGTGTTCCGCGATCAACCCGTTGCCTCCGTGGCGCAGCATGCGCGCGAATTGACACTTGCAGTCGTTCAATTGCACGGCGGCGAAAGTGATGGGTACGTGCGCGACTTGCGCGGCAGGTTGCCGGAAGGCTGCGCCATCTGGAAAGCGGTGCCGGCGCGTTTACCCTTCTCGTCGGCGGAAGGATTGGGCGTCGATCGCTTGCTTCTCGACACCGGTCGCAACGGCCGGCTCGGCGGCAGCGGCGTGCCGTTCGATCCGGTAGCGCTGTCGGGGGCGGACTTGTCAGGCTGCGTGCTGGCCGGCGGCATCGCGCCGCATAACGCGACGAGCGCGGCAAGCTTTCAACCCTGGGCACTGGACATCAACTCGGGCGTGGAAGCGGCGCCGGGCATCAAATCCTCTGCACTGTTGAAACAAGTGAGCAACGCCTTGCGTACGCTGCCCGGCAAACGGAGCCACCCCCATGAATAATGATCCGTCATTCCCGCGCAGGCGGGAATCCAGTAAACAAGGTGAATCCCGCCTATCGGGCCGGATACGCATCCAAACTGGGCCCCGGCCTTCGCCGGGGCGACGCCAAATATCGGACGCGCGCATTATTGATATGGCAGAGCTGCGTGCGCAAACGCGGCCAGGAGGAATACAGCCATGAAGCCCGGACGTTTCGGCGAATGGGGCGGCCGCTACGTGCCGGAGCTTCTGGTGCCGCCACTGGCCGAGTTGGACCAGGCCTTCGAGAGCGCGCAGGCCGACCCGGCGTTTCGGGGCGAACTCGACGACCTGCTGCGTCACTATGCCGGGCGTCCGACGCCGCTGACGTTGTGCCGAAATCTTGCGACGGACACCCCTGCGCGCATATACCTCAAGCGCGAAGATCTCGTCCACGGCGGCGCGCACAAGACCAATCAGGTGCTGGGCCAGGCCTTGCTCGCGAAACGAATGGGCAAGCGGCGCATCATTGCCGAGACGGGTGCCGGCCAGCACGGTGTGGCCACCGCGATAGCAGGCGCGTTGCTGAATATTCCGGTGCAAATCTACATGGGTGCGAAGGACTGCACACGCCAGAAGGCCAACGTCTTTCGGATGGAGCTTCTGGGAGCCGAAGTCGTGCCGGTCGATACGGGAAGCGGCACCCTCAAGGATGCGATCAACGAGGCGCTGCGCGACTGGGCGGCAAGTTACGCCGATACGCATTACCTGCTTGGCACCGCCGCCGGGCCGCATCCCTTTCCCACCGTCGTACGCGAGTTTCAGCGCGTGATCGGCCGCGAGGCGCGCGCGCAAATCCTTGAACGCGAAGGCCGGCTTCCGGACATCGCCGTCGCCTGTGTCGGGGGCGGCTCCAATGCGATCGGGCTGTTTGCCGATTTCCTGGAAGATGAATTCGTGCGGCTGGTGGGCGTCGAGCCCGGTGGCGACGGCGTGGCGACAGGCCGTCATGGTGCGACGGTAAGCGCGGGCTCGCCCGGAATTTTGCACGGTGCCTTCACGCATGTTCTGCAGGACGGTGACGGGCAGATTCTCGAATCGCATTCGGTCTCGGCGGGGCTTGACTACCCGGCAGTAGGCCCCGAGCACGTGCATCTGGCGAAAACCGGACGGGCGCAGTACGTGAACGTGACCGATCGCGAAGCGCTTGCGGCTTTTCGCGAGTTGTCGCGTGCCGAGGGCATCATTCCCGCGCTCGAATCGGCGCATGCACTCGCCTGGGCCTTGGACGAAGTACGCCGAACCGAGCGCGAAACCGTGATTCTGGTCAATCTCTCCGGTCGCGGCGACAAGGACCTAGAACTCGTGCGCAGCGAACTTCAAAGGAAATCACAAGTTTTGTAGGCCGGCATAAGACCGAAGGTCGTTGCCGGCAAGATGCCGGGAACGCTGCGCTTATCCCGGCCTACAAAGAAGGAGAAATCGTGAGACGCTACGCAATGATGTTTGAGAAGTTGTGCGCCGAAGGACGCGGCGCATTCATTCCGTTCACCGTGCTGGGCTTTCCCGATGAGGAGCAATGCTTCGAGCATCTGAAGTTGCTTGCCCGGCATACGGATGCGCTCGAACTCGGCATGGCATTCTCGGACCCCGTGGCCGACGGGCCGACCATTCAGCGCGCGATCACCGCGGCCCTTGCCGCGGGCGCGACGCCTGCGCGTTGCCTTCGCTTGGTTGCGCGCCTGCGCGAACGCTGCCCGGACTTGCCCATCGGCCTGCTTGTCTATGCCAACCTCGTCGTGCATCCGGGGATAGAGCGTTTTTATGGCGATGCGGCCGCGGCAGGGGCGGATTCGGTCCTGGTTGCAGACGTGCCAAGCGAGGAAGGCGAGGCTTTTTCCGAAGCCGCGCGTGCAGCCGGCATCGCTCCGGTTTTCATCGCCCCCCCGAATGCCGATGATTGCGCTTTCGATCGCATCGCCCGCCTCGGGGCGGGTTACACCTATGTGCTCGCACGTTCCGGTGTGACGGGCGCGGAGCCGGCTGCATGCGCGCCGGCGGAAGGGCTGTTCAACGCCCTCGCCGTACGCAAGGCACCGCCGCCCGTGGCGGGATTCGGTATTTCCACGCCGGAGCAGGTGCGTGCCGCCCTTGCCGCCGGCGCAGCCGGTGCCGTTTGCGGCTCCGCCGTCGTGGAGCGCCTGGGCGCGCTCGGCCCGGGGGAAACCAGGCACGAAGCCGTCACCGCCTGGCTCGACACCATGCGCGATGCGACGCGTGCGATCCGGGGCGAATTCTCGCATCGACCGTCTTCGCGCAGGGCGTCGCCATCAATCCCGTAAGGGTTCCTTCTTGCGCCTTTCGGCGTTTATTCTTGTCTGCTCTATACTGGGCGTAACCGGCCGATAGTAGAGGTTGCAGCCATGGCTGCCCGCAGCATTTCGCAATGGTTTGCCGACTACGGCGAGAGCCACCGGAATCCGGTCAACAAGAGGCTCCACTTCGTCTGTGTGCCGGCGATTTTCTTTTCCATCGTCGGCCTGTTGTGGGCAATCCCCATGCCGGATGCCTTGCTCGATCTCTCCCCGTTCTTCAATATCGGAACCCTGAGCCTGCTGATCGTGATCGGCTTTTATGCGCGCCTGTCGCTCAGTATTACCGTGGGCATGCTGGCCTTTGCCATTGCCTGTCTGCTGGTGCTCTGGGGCCTGGAAAGCGCCGGGGTGATCATCTGGTTGCTGTCGCTCATCGTCTTCGTCGTCGGCTGGATCGGCCAGTTCATCGGCCATCACATCGAGGGCAAGAAGCCCTCCTTTTTCGAGGATCTGCAGTTCCTCATGATCGGCCCCGCCTGGATCATGGGTTTTCTCTACCGCCGCTGGGGCATCGCCTACTGACACGCCTGCATTGCGCCGGCCGTAACCGGTCGCGAAAAGGTCTCACCCAACCCTGGCGCCATGCGTGATGCGCCGCGGGAGCCGTCGTTACGGCCGCAAGCCGTGCAAGCCGTCATGCCCGAGAAAGTCCACTGCTGTCCGGGGAAACTTGCGAACGTGCTTTTCCCGTCATTCCTGCGCAGGCACACGGCTGTCCGGGGAAATGTACAGGCAATTCGTTGAAGCCCTTGTGAGTGGGACGTCTGGTGAGACTGCGATCAATATCGACTCGATAAAGCCGACAGTCTTCGCCCGGCGCAGGCCGGGGCCCAGTATAGATACGTATCCCGCCCTACTGGCGGGATTCCACGCTGAACTGGATGCCGGCTTTCGCCGGCATGACGATGCCGATGCAAAATCCTTGAGAGGTATTACCAGATCTTCACGCGTTGATTCGGCTTGAGGTAGAGCTTGTCGTCGGGTTGGACGTCGAAGGCCTCGTACCAGGCGTCGAGATTGCGCACGGTCAGGGCACGGAAGGGCGCGGGAGCATGCACGTTGGTCTCGATCTGCTGGCGAAGCGCCGCGTCGCGCGACTTCGAGCGCCAGGTCTGTGCGAAGGCGATGAAGAAACGCTGGTCGCCGGTCAGCCCGGCGATCACGGGCGCGGGCTTGCCCTCGAGCGAGTTATGGTACGCGATGTAAGCGATGGTGAGGCCGGATACATCGGCGATGTTTTCGCCCAAGGTTTGCCGGCCGTTGATGTGAAGGCCCGGCAGCGGCTCGTACCGGCTGTACTGCTCGACGAGTTCGTGGGTAGCGGCCTCGAAGTGCTTCCTGTCCTGCGGCGACCACCAGTTGTGCAGCCGGCCCTCGGCATCGAAATTGGAGCCCAGGTTGTCGAAGGCGTGGCTGATTTCGTGTCCGATCACCGCGCCGATGGAGCCGTAGTTCGCCGCCGCATCGGCGTGTGGATTGAAGAAAGGCGGCTGCAGGATGCCGGCGGGGAATTGCAGCTCGTTTTCCAGCGGCAGGTTGATGGCGTTCACCAGTTGCGGCGTCATCCACCAGTGGTCGGGATTGACCGGCTTGCCGAGCATGGCGAGGCGCTGCCGGTAGTGGAACCTCGCCACGTTGATGGCGTTGGTGACCGGATCGTCGGCGCTGATCTCGAGGCCCTCGTAGGAGGGCCAGTGCTCGGGATAGCCGACGGCGACCTCAAGCGCCTCGAGTTTGGCGCGGGCCATCTTGCGCGTGGCCGGCGTCATCCATTCGAGCGCGTCCAGCCGCCCGTCAAAGGCGACGATGAGATTGTGGACGAGGTCCTCGACCTTGTGCTTGGCTTCGGGCGAGAAGTATTGGTCCACGTAAAGTTTGCCCACGGCAAAGCCGAGCGCGTGGCTGGTGGCTTCCACGGCGCGTTTGGAGCGCTCGCGCTGCTCGGGTACGCCGCTCAGGGTGCGCTGGTGGAATTCGAAGGAGAGCCGGGCAAACTCTTTCGGAAGCACCGGGGCATAGCGATCCAGCGTGTGGAAGATGAGGAGGGCCTTCCAGGACTTGAGCGGCGCCTCGGCGACCAGCTTGGACAGGCGTGTGATGGCTTCGGGCTGCCAGGCGTCGATGATCTTCTGATCGGCGAGGCCGGCCGCCTTGAAGTACGCCTGCCAGTCCGTGCCAGGTGCCCTTTTCGAAAATTCCTCCAGCGTCCAGAGGTTGCTGGCCTGGTGGATGTTCTGGCTTTCGACGAGGCTCGCCTGGGCCTTGGCGATCTTCATTTCGAGGTCGAACACGCGATCGGCGGCTTTCCCGGCATTCTCGACTCCGGCCGCCTCGAGCATATTCGCGATGTAAGCCCTGAATTTGTCGCGGTAGCCGGCCATGGTCCCGTTGTCGGCAAGGTAGTAGTCGCGTCCGGGCATGGTCAGGCCGCCTTGGAGCAGGTAGGCGATGTTGTGCGATGGGTCGGTGAGCCCCTGGGCCACGAACAGACCGAAGAGATGATTGGTATGGAAGTCGGTGTAGTTGACCGGGTCCACGTCCTGGCGCAGGCGATTGCCGAGGACGCGGGCCAGCTCGCTGCGCGAATCGATCGCGCGGATGGCGTCGAACTTGGGCTCGAGCGGTTTCAGGCCGTGCTTCTCGATGGCCTCGGTGTTCATGTATGCCGTGTAGAAGTCGGCGATCTTGCGTGCCCGCGTTCCGGGCGCCGGGTCGCTGTCGGCGGCATGCCGGATGATGTCGGTGATGCGCTTTTGCGTGCGCTTGTGAACGGTCCGGAAGGTGCTGATGCTGGAACGGTCGGCCGGGATCACCGCTTCCTTGAGCCAGTCGCCGTTGGCGTACAGGTAGAAGTTGTCGCCGGGATCGATGGAGCGGTCGATCCAGTGGAGGTTGATGCCGGGATTCGGCGCGCTGGCCGGCGCGGCGGCTGGGGTTTTCACCACGCCGGCGGCAGATGCCGGTGCCGTGGAGGTGTCGGAGTGTTGCGGCGAGCAAGCGGCGAGCGCACCGGCGCAGACGGCGGCAAGAAGCATCGGGACAAGTCGGGTCATGGCGGATGGGTGGCTGTGAAAGTCTCCATGATGCACAAGTTGCCCCGCATTTTCAGGCCGCTGAGTGTGCCGCCGTGCGCTCGGCGGACCGTTTGTGTCCGGCCTGCGCCCGCGCAGGTTGACTGCGACGCGCGGGCTCGGCCGGCACGGCTTGCCCGCCGGGCGCGAAGGGAGGCGCGCAAAACGGCCGTTTTGGAGGCGGCCGGGGCGATCGGGAAGGCCGCAAAGAGGGCGGACTTCCCTTTTTCGCCAAACCCTGTATAATGCGCGCCTCTCGGGTGATTCTTGTGTGGACCCGTCTTGTCGGTCAGGCTTGACGGAGAGGGGTTCTGCGTTACAATAATTGACCTGCTCCGGGAAACCGGAGTCGATCTTTAAAAAGTTGGAACAAGCAATTTGTGTGGGTGCCCGTATGGTTGCACGTCAACTGTACGAGTAACTCAAATCCATACCTTTGGATTTGGATCGCTCTTTGTCTCAAAGCTTTGCTTTGAACTCAAGAGTTTGATCCTGGCTCAGATTGAACGCTG
>JAKDMP010000190.1 GCA_030452225.1 Gammaproteobacteria bacterium | reverse complement strand
CTGCTGACTTCCGGCCTCGGCGGCGTGTACCCGCAAGGTTATCCGGTGGGGGTCGTCACCACGGTCGAGCGCCGGCCCGGCAAACGTTTTGCAAACGTGGAAGCGCGTCCGCTCGCGCGGCTCGGGCGCGAGCACCAGGTACTGCTGTACTTTTCCGCCCCCACTTCAGGGAGAGGGCGATGACACGCTGGTTGCGGGCAGCCACGGCGATTGCGTTGACCCTGTTCATTGCCCTGGTGCTGACCATTGTGCCTCGCCCGCAATGGGCCGACGCCCTGTGGCCGACCTGGGTCGCATTGGCGGTGTTTTACTGGTCCATCGCCCTGCCGGAATACTTCGGCGTGGCCATCGCCTGGCTCGCCGGGCTGCTCATGGATGCGCTCCTGGGCACCCCACTCGGCGCCCACGCACTTGCCTTGATGCTCGTGGCTTTCGTCGCCGCCCGCGCCTATGTCAAGCTGAGGCTGGCGTCGGTATGGCAACAGGCGCTGACCGTCGGCCTCGCACTGGCGCTCTACGCGATCGTCCTGTTCTGGGTAGGCGGCTTGACCGGCCTGGACCTTCGACCGCTGGCACGTTTCGTGCCCGTCGTCATCGGCGTGGCCCTGTGGCCGGTGATCTTCGCTGCGTTACGCGGCTTCAGGCGGCGCATCATTGAATCCTGATGTCTGCAAAACTGCCTCCCATTGACAAGACCGGGCGCCGCCATTATGCATTGCGTCTGGTCATCGTCGCGATCGTGGCGCTGCTTTTCGGCCTCGGCATCGCCGCGCGGCTTGCCTGGCTGCAGGTCGCGGAGGGCTCGCACTACAGCGCCCTGGCGCGCGGCAACCGCATCCGTGTCGTGCCCATCGCCCCGACGCGCGGACTGATTTTCGATCGCAACGGAAAAGTGCTGGCGGAAAACATCCCCATGTACGAACTCACGCTGACACCGGACCAGGTGCCCGAAATCGGCACCACGATCAAACGGTTGGACAAATTGATCGGCCTGAGCGCCGACGACATCCAGGACTTTCACCACCTGCGCGAAACCAAGAAGAGCTTCCAACCGGTCCCGATCAAGACCGACCTGACCCCGCAGGAAGTGGCCCGCTTCGCGGTGCACCGCCAGCACTTTCCGGGCGTGGCGCTGCATGCCACGCTCAAGCGTCATTATCCGGCCGGCGCCATTGGCGCCGCCGTCGCCGGTTATGTCGGCCTGATCAGCGAGGAGGACCTGAAAAACCTCGACCCCGACGAATACCGCGCCAGTGCCCATGTCGGCAAAACCGGCGTGGAATTCGAATACGAAAAACTCCTGCACGGCGAGGTCGGCTTTGCCAAGGTGGAGGTCAATGCGCAGGGGCGCAGGATTCGCATCCTGGAGACGCACCCGCCCAAAGGCGGCAAAAACATCCATCTCACGATCGATACCCGTCTGCAGGAAATCGCCTACCGCGCCCTGGGCAGTCATGCCGGCGCCGTGGTGGCCATCCAGCCGCAGACCGGCGCCGTCCTCTGCCTGGTGAGCAAGCCGGGCTACGATCCCAACGAATTCGTCAACGGCATCTCGCAGGCCGCCTACAGCAGGATTCTCAGCAACCCCGACGATCCCCTGATCAACCGCGCGATCGCCGGGCGCTACGCGCCGGGCTCCACCATCAAGCCGTTCATCGGCATGGCCGCCCTCGAGTACGGCGTGCTCACCCCTGCCACCACGATCTACGCCGGCCCCACCTTCAGGCTGCCGAATTATTCGCATGTTTTCCATGACTGGAATCCGTACCAGAACAGTTACGAAACGCTCGCCACCGCGATCACGGGCTCGGTGGACACCTTCTTCTACCAGGTGGCGCAGGAACTCGGCATCCGGAAAATGCACGACTTTCTCTACCAGTTCGGATTCGGCCGCGAGCCGCCGATCGACCTGCCGGGGGCGCGCGCCGGGGTCAACCCTTCGCCGAAGTGGAAAATGCGCGTGCTCGGCAAGCCCTGGTATCGCGGCGAGACCATCAACAACGGTATCGGGCAGGGTTACATGCTGGTCACGCCGCTGCAACTCGCCATGGCCACGGCGGCGATCTCCATGCACGGCGAACTGATGCGCCCGCATGTACTCGAAAAGGCCGTCAATCCCGCAACCGGCACCGTCATGAAGGCAAAGCCCCGGCAGCTCAACCAGGTCACCCTGCCGGATCCCGGCTACTGGAATTACATCATCCATGCCATGCACGAGGTGATTGCCAGCCCGGACGGTACCGCTCACGGCATTGCCGGAAAGCTCGACTATCCCGCCGCCGGCAAAACCGGCTCCGCGCAGGTAGTCAGCGAGTATCACGGCGAAGAGCTGGAACTGAGCGAAATCCCCTACGAGGAGCGCGTCAACGGACTGTTCATCGCCTTCGCGCCCATCGAGCATCCGCAAATCGCCGTGGCGGTGATCGTCCAGCACGGCGGCGTCGGCGCCCATTCGGCCGCGCCCATCGCGCGCGCCATCATCAGCACCTGGCTCGACCAGCACCCCCCGGGAACCCGGCAACCGCAACGGACGACCCCGGATGTTTCACAATCGCGTTGATCGGCCCCTCCTCTTTGCCGTGCTGCTGCTGGCGGCAGGCGGGCTGCTGCTCCTGTTCAGCGCCAGCGGCGGCGACTGGGAGCTGGTCGCGAAGCAGGGCTTGCGCCTGGCCATCGGCCTTGTCCTGATGATTGCACTCGCGCTGACGCCGCCGCGCTACTTTCGCCTTGCCGCCCCCGTTTTCTATCTCGTCGTCCTCCTGCTGCTCGTGCTGCGCTGCGTCGCCACCGCGACCAGTGTCGCGGGTGGCGGTGCCGGCGGGTTGTTCATCCCGCTCGTCGTCGCCGGGGCACTGTTGGGACGGGCCGTGGGCGGCGTGTTCGACGCGATCGACAACACGCTGTTCCTGGTGAT
>JAKDMP010000074.1 GCA_030452225.1 Gammaproteobacteria bacterium | reverse complement strand
TAGCGCCAAACAAGCACGTAGTGATCGCACTGACCGCGATTTACGGCATCGGGCGGCAGCGTTCGGCCGAGATTTGTGCCAGGACGGGCGTCAATTCGGCGCGCAAGGTCATCGACCTGGGCGAGGACGAGCTCGAGAAGATTCGCCAGGCGCTTTCCGCCTACACGGTCGAGGGCGACTTGCGCCGCGAGATCAACATGAACATCAAGCGGCTCATGGATCTCGGCACCTACCGCGGCGTGCGTCATCGGCGCGGGCTGCCGGTGCGCGGCCAGCGTACCCGCACCAACGCCCGCATGCGCAAGGGGCGCGTGAGGCGCGGCGCAAAGCGCTGAGACATGAGTCACCACAGGCAGCACACAGGCAAGGGCAACAGGATTTATGGCTAAGCCGGCAGGCAAAACGCGCAAGCGAGTCAAGCGACAGGTGGTGGACGCGATCGTGCATGTGCACGCTTCGTTCAACAACACCATCATTACCTTTACCGACCGCAAGGGGAACGCCCTTTCGTGGGCGACGGCGGGCGGATCCGGGTTTCGTGGCTCGCGCAAATCCACGCCGTTCGCGGCCCAGGTAGCGTCGGAACGCGCCGGGACGGCGGCCCAGGAATACGGAGTGAAGAACCTGGAGGTCGAAATCCACGGGCCCGGACCCGGCCGCGAATCCGCCGTGCGCGTGCTCGACGGGATGGGATTCCGGGTCATGTCGATCACCGACGTGACGCCGATTCCGCACAACGGCTGCCGGCCGCCCAAGAAGCGCCGCGTCTAGAGGCAAGCAGGACCATGGCAAGATATCTCGGACCGAAATGCAAGCTCTCGCGCCGCGAGGGCACCGATCTGTTTCTCAAGGCGCCGATCCGGCCGCTGGAGAAGAAATGCAAGCTTGATCGCCCGCCGGGTGGACCGGGGCAGGGCCGGCGCCGGCGCCAGTCGGATTACGGTGAGCAGTTGCGCGAAAAGCAGAAGCTCAGGCGCATGTACGGCGTGCTGGAAAGACAGTTCCGCCGCTACTATCGGGAAGCATCGCGCCGCCGCGGCGCAACCGGCGAGTTGCTCCTGACCCTGCTGGAGTCGCGCCTGGACAACGTGGTGTACCGCATGGGTTTTGCCGTGACGCGTGCCGAAGCGCGCCAGCTGGTCAACCACAAGGGCGTGATGGTCAACGGCCGGATCGTCAACATCCCGAGTTACGAGTTGAAGGCGGGAGACGAGGTGAGTCTCACCGAGCGTTCCCGCAAGCAAACGCGCGTGGAAAATGCCCTGGGCATCGCGGAACAGGTCGGCAGTTCGGCCTGGGTCGAAGTGGATGCCAAGGCTTGCAAGGGGATTTTCAAATCGGTTCCCGAGCGCGGCGAGCTTGCACAGGACATCAACGAGAACCTGGTCGTCGAGCTGTATTCCAAATAAGTCGGCAGCTACGCTGCCCGCAGAGCGTAAGCAAGGGGACGCCGACGACGAACTTGCGCTTTGCAGTCGGTGCAGCCGCCGACTGACGGGTTGTAGGAGCGGGCCATGCCCGCGATGAATATAGAACGGAAGCCGCCAAAGGGTTTCCTCCAACGAACGCTGAGGTGTAGCGTATGAATATTTCCGTTTCCGAGTTTTTGAAGCCGCGTATCGCCAATGTCAGCGAGTTGGGTGCCAACCGTTTCCGTCTCGTACTGGAGCCGCTGGAACGCGGGTTCGGCCATACTCTGGGCAATGCGCTGCGGCGCATTTTGCTGTCTTCCATGCCGGGTGCGGCCGTGGTCGAAGTCGAGATCGATGGCGTGCTTCATGAGTACACCGCCATTGACGGCGTGCAGGAAGACGTGGTGGAGGTGCTTTTGAACCTCAAGGAACTCGCCATCCGCATGCATGCCCGCGACGAGGCCGTACTTACCCTTTCCGCGGAAGGCCCCGGCACGGTCACGGCCGGCGACATTCAGCTGGACCATGACGTGGAAATCATCAACCCGGAACTTGTCATTGCCCATCTGGCGGAAAAAGGCAAGCTGTCCATGCACCTCAAGGTGATGCGTGGCCGTGGTTATCTTCCCGTATCCCAGCGCGAGGAGGAGGAAACGGCGGGACACAGGATCGGGCCCCTCAAGCTCGATGCAACCTTCACCCCGATTCGCCGCGTGGCCTACCACGTGGATTCGGCCCGCGTCGAGCAGCGCACCGATCTGGACAAGCTGATCCTCGATATCGAGACCGACGGCACCTTGGGCGCCGAGGAAGCGGTACGCAGGGCTTCGGGCATCCTGGTCGATCAGTTGTCGGTGTTCGCCGATTTGTCGGCGGTCAGTTCACGCGCGCCCAGCTCCGGCCGCGGCATGAAGCAGGTCTTGCTCATGCCGGTGGAGGACCTGGAATTCACCGTACGCTCGTCCAATGCGCTGCATGCCGAGGAAATCAACTATGTCGGCGATCTGGTGCAGAAGACGGAAGAAGACCTGCTCAAGACCCCCAACCTGGGTCGCAAGTCCCTGACGGAGATCAAGGATGTGCTTGCGCGTCACGAGTTGTCCCTCGGCATGAAGCTCGAAGATTGGCCGCCGGCGGGGCTCGTCGAGCGCAAGGCGTCCTGAAGGAGAATTCATCATGCGTCATCGTAAAAGCGGCAGGCGGCTCGGCAGGACCAGTTCCCATCGCACCGCGCTCATGCGCAACATGGCCAAATCGCTCATCGAGCACGGCCAGATCCGTACCACCCTGCCCAAGGCCAAGGAACTGCGCCGCGTGGTCGAGCCCCTGGTGACCCTGGCAGGCTCGGACAGCGTCGCGCATCGGCGCCGCGCTTTCGACCGGCTGCGCAGCGAAGCGGCGGTCGGCAAGCTCTTCGACGAACTCGGTCCGCGCTACCGCGAGCGCCCCGGAGGCTACCTGAGGATCGTCAAGGCGGGGTACCGTCCCGGCGACAACGCGCCCATTGCGATCGTCCAGTTTGTCGAACAGCCCGAAGCGGCCGACAACGAGAAGGCGGCCTGACGGCATCGCCGAATTCGCATCAAAAAGACCGCCTCCGGGCGGTCTTTTTGCTTATACTCGCCGGGAATGCAACCACGGGCAACCGCAATGAGTCATGAATCATCCGCCGTGCTGGATTTCTGGTTCGAAGAATTGCAAGCGGCGGATCACTTCAAAAAAAACACGCATGTGGATCGACAGATTCGCGAGCGTTTCCTGACCACGCATGCAGCGGCTTCGCGCGGCGAGTTGTCGGAGTGGCGCGAAACGGGCGAGGGCCGACTGGCCGAAATCATCGTGCTGGACCAATTCTCGCGCAATCTTTACCGCGACGACGCCCGGGCCTATGCCTGCGACGGCATGGCGCTGGTGCTTGCCCAGGAGGCCGTGCGTGCGGGTGCCAACGAGACGCTGCCGCCGGGACGGTGTGCATTCCTGTACATGCCCTTCATGCACAGCGAGTCGCTGCGCATCCATGACGTGGCGATGGAGCTTTTCGCGCCACCGGGCCTGGGAAACAACCTGAAGTTCGAACGTCGGCACAGGCTCGTCATCGAACGCTTCGGCCGTTATCCGGCACGCAATGCCGCACTCGGGAGAAACTCCACGGCCGAGGAGGTGACCTTTCTCAAGGACAATCCGTCCGGCTTCTGATGATCGCCCGAGATTCAGGGCGTGCCAAGGGTGTCTTCGCCCCGCCTTTCAGAGGGAGGCGATGGGTGATTTTGCTATGCTTCGTGCATGACGATACCGTCATCAAAACGTCTGCTGGCCTGTCGCAAGTGGTGCTCGATTCACAGCGTTGGCCACTGTGACCACGCTCCCGACGCGTGTCGGCGCCGATCCGACCCACCCCTACTGGACACTCACCAGTGCCAACGCGGCCGGGGCGGTGACGGACGCCAAGCGCAACGGCGATGCGGTGACGGTGCTGCACCTTCACGACCGGGCGACAGGCGCGCTGAGCGAGGTGCAGGCCACCGGCTTTTCCAACACCATTGCCGAGGAGAGCTACACCTATGACGTGTGGGGCAATCGAAAGACGCGCGGGAGCGGCCTTGCCACCACGCAGAGCGAGAGCTACGGTTACAACGGCAACAACCGCCTGACCCATGCGGTGATGACCCGCAGCGGCACCAACTACACCACCCTCGATGCCGACTACCACCCCGCCGGGAACTTCACCTACAAGACGACGGTGGCGGGGCGGGTGGACTACAGCTACGCCGCGGGCAACGCCGACCGGCTTGCGAGCGTGAGCAGCGCGATTACGGGGAGTTTCCTCTACGATGCCGCCGGGCGCATCACGTCCGGCCCCGACGGGCTTTCCGCCAGCTACAACGCTCGGGGCTTGGCGGTGTCAGCGTCGGTGTTATAAGTCCTGAAAATGTCGGTTTGAGATGTCCGGTTTTCGTTCGGCTTCCTGCAAAATGTGCACGATCTGCTCTTCACTGAATCGCTTCTTCAATGCACCTCCCCTTATCATCAGGACAACAAGTCCCTAACCTGCATTATTCACTAGGCCGACTGGCGCTACACTGCAAGTTGCTGAATAGGTCGAAGAATTGGGCATGACTGAGGTCAGTTTGGAGACTGTAGCCTGCAGACCGCGCCAGTCTATCGCGGCGCTTGCCAAGTCTCCGGCATGCTTCTCGCGGCGCCACGCTTGGCCTTCACGAAAACCGTAGCTACGGCTATGCTTTTCGCTCCAGGCCGGCGCCTGGCTTGCTGCGAATTCCGCAATCACTCGCGATGCCTCATGAATAATGCAGGCTAGTCTGCCGGCGGCTTGATCGCGCGGACGCTCACGAGGGCGCCGAAGATCGGATTGTCGAAGTACGTGAGTTTGCCCGGATAGATGCGGTGACGTTGATCCAATGCGAAGCATTGCCTGCCAAGGGTGTAGGCACGGGTCGGGAACGGCGGCGTTTGCGTGACGGCTGAGGGTACGCCGATTGATGCTCTCGCCATCGAAGGAGCCGTGGCAGCGGGCGGCAGCCAGATCTTCAGCCCGGCGGGCGTGGGTTGACACAGGCGAAGATGCAGGATGACATAACTGCGATCGCCCGGGGTCAACAAGCGTGCCGTACCCTGGATTTGCACGCCCGACTGCCGGCGCGTGAGTGCGTATGGCGTGGACCGCACGCTTGCGTTGCCGGCAGCGGTTGCCGGCAGGGGGGCGAAGCTGACCGTCCGCGAAGGGCTGGCGGGTTGGCGCCAGCCGAGTATTTTCACGACGGCATAACCGCTGCTGCCGCGCAGTCGCAATGCCGCATTGGCGATCAGCGGGCCATGATGCATGAGCGCCGAGTACGTGCCGCTATCCACGTTCGGCGGATAGATGGCGTCCTGAATCGGCGGTGCAGGCACTTGGGCCGGCCAGGCTTCCTGTTGGCCCGCACTCGGAATGACCGAGCGAAATACCAGTACTTCCACGGCTTCCCAGCGAGTTGCGGCCACCGGTGCCGTAGCGGCGGGAGGCGGCGCCGCTCCGGATGTTTGCGTCTGGGCATGCAGGGTGGGCGCGACGGGCGCGAGGCAACACAGTCCCAACAAACCGGCGAGAACGAAACGCGGCATCGCCTGCCTCTTTACGTGAATGCGCCTATTCTACGCGAGCGTCTCCCGCCGGACGCGGCGATGATGCTGACCGGCGGGCGAGGGCGTCGAGTACGTGACCGAGTGCCTCGACGCGGCGCGCAAAGTCGGGGAGTTCGCGCAGGAGGGTGAGCCGTTTTTCGCCGTGCAGGCGAAAGGTTTTTGGATCGCTTTGCACGAGCCGGATCAGGGCGCCGGCATCGATGCTCGGTTTCGGCTCGAAGTCCAGTTGTGCGCTTCCGGGGCCGGCATGGATGCGTGAGATGCCCAATGCCTGCGCCCGTTGTTTCAAGCGGGCGATGTCGAAGAGCCGCCGGGCCGGATCCGGCAACGCGCCGAAGCGATCGGCAATCTCCGTGGCAAGGTCTTGCAGCGCGGCGTCGTCTTCGGCACTGGCGATGCGTTTGTACAAAACGAGCCTGAGGTGCACGTTGGGGATGTAATCGTCGGGCAGCAGCGCGGAATCGCCCAGGTCCACTTCACAACCGCTGTCGAGTTCGATTTCGCCGGAAACCTCTCCGCCGGCCTTGAGCGTGGCGACGGCGCGCGCGAGCAGCCGATTGTAAAGTTCCAGCCCCACCTCTTCGATTTGCCCGCTCTGGCTTTCGCCCAGAAGGGCTCCCGCGCCGCGGATTTCCATGTCCTGGGTGGCGAGGAAGAAGCCGGCGCCCAGTTCTTCCGCGCTGGTGATGGCTTCGAGCCTGGAGCGCGCATCGCGGCCCAGATACTCGATCGGCGGGACGACCAGGTGGGCGTAAGCCTGGTGGTGCGAGCGCCCGACGCGCCCGCGAAGCTGATGCAGCTGCGCGAGGCCAAAGCGGTGCGCATTGTTGATGAGAATGGTGTTGGCGGAAGGGATGTCCAGCCCGCTCTCCACGATGGTTGTGGACACGAGCACGTCGAAACGCCGATGGTGAAAGTCCACCATCAGGTTTTCCAGTTCGCGCTCCGCCATTTGGCCGTGGCCGACGCGCACCTGCGCCTCTGGGACGAGGCGGCGGATGCGTTCGGCCAGTGTGCCGATCGAGCGCACCTCGTTGTGGACCACGAAGGTCTGGCCGCCGCGGCGAAGTTCACGCAGCAGGCCGTCGCGGATAGGTCCGTCCTGCCAGGGGCCGTAACTGGTCTTGATCGGCAGGCGCGCTTCGGGCGCGGTGGCGATGATGGACAGATCGCGGATGCCGGCGATCGTCATCGAAAGGGTGCGCGGGATTGGGGTCGCCGTGAGGGTGAGCATGTCCACCTCGGCACGCAGCGCGCGCAGCCGCTCCTTGTGGCGCACGCCGAAGCGGTGCTCTTCATCGACAATCACGAGGCCCAGCGATTTGAACTTCATCGTACGGTTCAGCAAGGCATGCGTGCCGATGACGATGTCGATACGCCCGTCGGCCAGTGCCGAGCGCGCCTCGCCCTGCTGTTTGGCACTGCGAAAGCGCGACAGCAACGCCACGCGTACCGGCCAGTCGGCAAAACGGTCGGCAAAGCTCTGGTAGTGCTGATCGGCCAGCAGGGTGGTCGGCACGAGAATGGCCACTTGGCAGCCAGCCATCACGGCGATGAAGGCGGCGCGCAGGGCGATTTCCGTTTTGCCGAATCCGACATCGCCGCACACCAGCCGGTCCATGGGGTGATCGCTTTCGAGATCCCCGACGACCTCGGCAATGGCACGCTCCTGGTCGGGCGTCTCCTCGAACGGGAAGGCCTCGACGAATCGTTCCCAGTCGACGGCATTGACCGCGAAGGCGTGACCGGGACGTGCGGCACGGCGCGCATACAGTTCGAGCAGTTCGGCGGCGGTGTCGCGCGCCCGTTTCGCGGCGCGGCTGCGCGCCCGATCCCATTGGCTGCCCCCGAGCCGGGTGAGCGGCGCGTGTTCGGTGTCCGCGCCGAGGTAGCGGGACAGCCGGTCGAGCGATGCGACCGGCACGTAGAGCTTGTCGCCGCCGGCGTATTCCAGGAGCACGAACTCGATGGCGTTGCCGTCCACTTTGCGGGTGACCAGCCCGCGAAAACGCCCGACGCCATGGTCCTGGTGAACGACCGGCGAGCCGTCGGAAAGATCGGTCAGATCGCGGATGATGGCGGCCGGATCGCGCGCCGCCCGCCGTTGCCGGCGACGACTGGCGGCGCGTGCCCCGAACACCGCGACATCCGGCACGACGGCGATACCCTCGTCCGGCAGGAGGAAGCCGCTTTCCAGTTCGGCGACGGCCAGGCCGAGCGCCGGGCGTTGCGCAAGAAACCCTTCCCAATTCCCGATCGCTGCCGGTTGCAGTCCGCGCCGTTCGAGCGCCTCGCGGATGGTTTCGCGCCGTCCCGGCGATTCGGCGGTCAAAAGCACGCACGTTGTCCGGCCGGCAAAGTCGATGAATCGCCGCAGCGGTTCGTCCGCCCTGGGGGCCAAACTCAGGTCAGGCAGTTTCCGAATGGTGCCGATAGCGCTTTCTTCCCCCTCTTCCCGCTCTGCGGGGAGAGGGTCGGGGTGAGGGGCAGCGCCGCGCAGCCGCGCGTGCTTGTTCCTGCCCTCACCCCAACCCTCTCCCTTCGAGGGAGAGGGAGAAGATGGAGCGGCTCCAATCCGGAGTTGGCTGCGGCCAGCAAGGGAATCGCGAACCGCGCGGGGCAAAAAGAAGGCCTCGCCGGGAGGGAGGATGGGGCGCTCGACATCGTGACGGAGCGACTCGTGACGGCTTTCGATGGCCCGGGCACTGGCTTGCAGCGCCACATCGAAATTCGCCAGGGTGACGACGGTTGCGTTCTCGGGCAGGTAAGCCGCCAAGGGCTGCGTTTCCTCGAAAAAGAACGGCAACCAGCCTTCGATGCCGGCGGGCAGAAAACCTTTGCTCACGGCAGCGTAGATGCGGCTGGCCGTGGGGTCGCCGGCAAACCGCGCGCGCCAGGCGCCGCGGAAACGGGCAATGCTGTCTTCGTCGAACGGAAATTCGTGCGCCGGCAGCAGGCGAATCCGTTCGAGTTTGTCGCCCGACAGTTGGGTGTCGGGATCGAAATGGCGCAAGCTGTCAATCTCCTCATCGAAAAGATCGATGCGAACCGGCTCGTTCGACCCGGCGGGGAATACGTCGATCAGCCCGCCGCGCACGGCGAATTCGCCCGGCTCGCGCACCTCTCCGACCGAAGCGTAGCCGGCGCTGACCAGTTCCCTGCGGAAGGCATCGCGGCCGAGCCTTTGCCCGACGGCGTAGTCGAAGCTTGCGCCTTGCAGCCATTCGCGGGGCGGCAGGCGTTCGAGCAAGAGATCGGCGGTGGCGAAGATGATGCCGCGATCGAGCGTGGGCAGGCGGACGAGCGCGCTCAGCCGCTCGGAAGTGAGCGCGCTGGCGGGCGAAACGCTGTCGTAGGGCAGCATCTCGCGTTCCGGGATGGCAAGCACCGGCAGATCGCCCGGCGTGAAGAACGCGAGTGCCGCGGCCAGTGCATCGCTCGTCCGGGCGTCGGCTACGCAGACGAGCAGCGGCCCGGAGGCACGCGCGGCTTCCTTGGCCAGCGCCAGCGCCAGCGCCGCGCCTTCGAGCGCCGACCAGCGCACGGTGCCATGCGCCCGGGTGTCGGAAGAAGGCGCCGCCCGGGAAGATTCGGGAGTCTGCATAACCGCACCATTTTATGGGATTCGCCTTTGCGGCCGGGTGTTTTGCGGCCTTTGCGCCTGCACGAATCGCGATCTCTTTCGGCCCTTTGCGCAGGGTAGCTCGCAGCGGTTTTCATGGTGCACTCGGGGAGCCGGGCAACAAGATCAACAGGGGAGTTTGCTACCATATATGCCCGGGTTTGCAAGGAACACCGGGCAGTGGAGACGCGATTCATATTTGTAACCGGAGGCGTGGTCTCCTCGCTCGGCAAGGGCATTGCCGCCGCATCTCTTGCCGCGCTCTTGGAAGCGCGCGGACTCAAGGTCACCCTCGTGAAGCTCGATCCGTACATCAATGTGGATCCGGGCACCATGAGCCCGTTTCAGCACGGCGAGGTGTTCGTCACCGGGGACGGTACCGAGACCGATCTTGATCTCGGGCACTACGAGCGCTTTGTGCGCACGCGCATGACGCGCAACAACAATTTCACTGCCGGACAGATTTACGAGTCCGTCATCAGCAAGGAGCGCCGTGGCGAATATCTCGGCGGGACGGTGCAGGTCATCCCGCATATCACCGACGAGATTCAGGCCAGGATTCGCTCCGGTGCCGACGAGGCGGATGTGTGCCTCGTGGAAATCGGCGGCACCGTGGGCGACATCGAGTCCTTGCCGTTTCTCGAGGCCATTCGCCAGATGGGCGTGGAGCAGGGGCGCGACCGTGCGCTTTTTCTGCACCTGACCCTGGTGCCTTACATTGCGACTTCGGGCGAAATCAAGACCAAGCCGACCCAGCACTCGGTCAAGGAACTGCGCTCGATCGGCATCCAGCCCGATGTGCTGTTTGCCCGTACCGGCAGGCCGCTTCCGCCCGAGGCACGGCGCAAGATCGCGCTGTTCACCAATGTCGAGGAGCGCGCCGTGATTACCGGCGTGGATGCAAAGGACATCTACGAAATTCCGCTGCTCCTGCACGAAGAGGGTCTCGACGAGATCGTCGTGGAACGGCTCGGGCTCGATGCCGGCCCCGCCGATCTGGACGAATGGCGGCGGGTGGTCGAGGCGCGCGCGAATCCCGCGAGCGAAGTCCATATTGCCATGGTCGGGAAATACGTGGACCTGGCCGATGCCTACATGTCCCTCAACCAGGCGCTCACCCATGGAGGCCTGGCATCGCGAACACGGGTGCATATCCATTTCGTGGATTCCGAGAACCTCGAGACGCAAGGGACGGGCGAACTCGAGGCGATGGATGCCATCGTCGTGCCGGGCGGCTTCGGCGGCCGCGGGATCGAGGGCAAAATCCTGGCCGCCGAATTTGCGCGTACCCGAGGGATACCGTATCTGGGTATTTGCCTCGGCATGCAGATCGCCGTGATCGAATTCGCGCGCCATGTAGCGGGGCTCGAGGGCGCCCATTCCACCGAATTCGAGGCCGGCACGCCGCACCCGGTCATCGCGCTGATCGAGGAGTGGCAGGATCGCGGCGGCACGACCGAGCGGCGCGATGCGACGAGCGACCTTGGCGGCACCATGCGCCTGGGCGCGCAGGCCAGTCACCTCGAACCCGCAAGCCGTGTGCGCGGAATCTACGGGCGCGACACGATCCACGAGCGCCATCGCCATCGCTACGAATTCAACAATCGGTACCGGGAACGGCTCGAAGCAGCCGGGCTGGGCATATCGGGCCGTTCGGACGACGACCTGGTGGAGATCGTGGAGTTGCCGGATCACCCCTGGTTCATCGCTTCCCAGTTCCACCCAGAGTTTTCCTCCACGCCGCGCGACGGGCATCCGTTGTTTGCGTCGTTCATCGCAGCGGCATTGCGAACGAGAAAAGGGGTGGATGCGCATGAGGCGGCGCAGGCATGAAGCTGTGCGGCTTTGAGGCCGGTAACGATCAGCCGTTTTTCCTCATTGCCGGCCCCTGCGTGATCGAAAGCGAGGTGCTGGTTTTCGAGGTCGCCGAAAAGCTCAAAACAATTCAAGAAAAGATCGGTATCAACCTGATTTTCAAGGCTTCCTATGACAAAGCCAACCGGACTTCGCTCGGCAGCTTTCGCGGCCCCGGCCTGCGCGAGGGGCTCGAAATCCTGGCGCGGGTACGGGACGAATTTGCGCTGCCGATCCTGACCGACGTGCACGAAGACACGCCGATGGACGAGGTCGCAGAAGTGGTGGATGTGCTGCAGACGCCGGCCTTTCTTTGCCGTCAGACCAATTTCATCCTGCGCACGGCCGCCGCCGGCAAGCCCGTGAATATCAAGAAGGGGCAGTTTCTGTCGCCTTGGGAAGTCGGGAGCGTGGTCGAGAAGGCGAAGAGCACCGGCAACGAAGCGATCATGATCTGCGAGCGCGGCTTCAGCTTCGGCTACGGCAATCTCGTTTCCGACATGCGCGGCATGCCGGTGATGCGGGCCAGCGGTTGCCCGGTGGTGTTCGATGCCACCCACAGTGTGCAGCAGCCCGGCGCGCTGGGCGGGCGTTCCGGAGGACAGCGCGAATTCGTGCCGCCGCTCGCCCGGGCGGCGATCGCTGCCGGCGTTGCGGGCCTGTTCATGGAGACGCATCCGCGCCCCGAAGAAGCCTTGTCCGACGGCCCGAATGCCTGGCCGCTCGCGCGCATGGAAAATCTCCTGACCGTACTCCAGGACCTGGATTCCGCGGTGAAGGCCAGACCCTACGCGGAAGCCGAATGGTTCGTTCCTTGATTCGCTGGCTGGTTTTGATCGCCCTCATCGTATGCTTTGTTTTTTTGCAGCGTGAAATCTGGTCCACCGACAGTGGATTGCCCTACGGCTGGCAGCTCGACAAGAAGATTGCCGCGCAAAAGGAGGCCAACGCCGGGCTCGAACGCAACAATGCCCGCCGACGGGTAGAACTCAAGGCGCTCAAGTCAGGCGGGGCGGCCATTGAGGAGCACGCGCGCACAGACCTGGGCTGGGTCAAGAAGGGCGAAACCTTTTACCGTATCGTGCATGCGCCGGCCGGGGCGAGCGCTGCCAACGCGGCGAGCGTGGCGGTGCCG
>JAKDMP010000189.1 GCA_030452225.1 Gammaproteobacteria bacterium | reverse complement strand
CTGCCAACTGTATCCTGCCATAGGGGCTAGTTTTCTGGTGGGAGCGAGCTTGCTCGCGATGACACCGGGTCAGGCGAGGGAGCGACCGCCGTCGACGGGGAGGATGACGCCGGTGAGATACGGTTCGGCGGCGAGGAAGGCGGCGGCACGCGCAAGGTCTGCCGGCTCACCGAGACGGGCAAGCGGAACCCCGGCAAGCATTTTGCGCTTCGCGACCTCGTCCGGCTCGGGCTCGGGCCACAGCACGGCGCCGGGCGCCACGGCGTTGACGCGCACGTCGGGCGCAAGTTCGCGCGCCAACGAACGGGTGAGATCCACCAGTGCCGCCTTGGTCGCGGCGTAGGCGCCGTAGCCGACCGGGAGACGCGCGGCGTAGGCATCACTGAGATTGACGATCGAACCCTTGCGCTCGGCGAGTACCGCCGCGGCCGAACGAGCGAGAAAAAGCGGCGCCGTCAAGTTGACGTCGACCATGGCATGCCATTGTTCGCGTGTCAGCGCCGCCAAGGGACGGCGCGGAAAGATCGAGGCGTTGTTGACAAGAAGATCGAGCCCGCCAAATCGTGAACATATCTCGCCCACCAGGGCATCGGGGACGTCGGCCGCGGCAAGATCGGCCCGTACCGTGGCCGCCGAGTCGTGTCGCTGTGCATTGAGTTCATCGGCAAGCGCCTTGGCGTCCTTGCCGGAGGTGGCGTAATGAATCATCACATTCATGCCGCGCGCATGAAGCTCGCGCACAATCGCGGCGCCGATTCGTTTTGCCCCGCCGGTGACAAGGGCCACCCGTCCGCTAAGATTGTCCATCACATTCACGCTCTTGCATCGCCTCCAGTCTAATGCCTATCGTTCCCGGTGAACTCCCCAGGCCCGATGCTGCGGCCCTGGAACATTCCGAACACGTCGCGGCGCATATTCGCCATGCCATCGGGCAGGCGGATGGGGCCATTCCTTTTTCCGAATACATGCGTCTGGCGCTGTACGCGCCGGGGCTGGGTTATTACCGGGCAGGGGCGGAAAAATTCGGCGCCGCCGGCGATTTCGTGACCGCGCCCGAAGTCTCGCCGCTATTCGGGCAAACGGTGGCGCGGCAAATCGGGGAAACGCTGGCCCTCTGTGAGGGTGACACCGTTCTCGAACTGGGTGCCGGATCGGGACGGCTCGCGCTCGACGTGCTGCGCACGCTGGCATCCGAAAACCGTTTGCCACAGCGTTATTTGATTCTGGAACCAAGTGCGGAACTCGCGGCCCGGCAACGCGACTTGCTCGCCGGCGAACCCGAACTTGCCGCCCGCGTCCAATGGCTGAATCGCCTGCCGGAAAAGCCCGTGCGAGGCGTCATCTTCGCCAACGAGGTGGCCGATGCCTTGCCTGTGGAGCGATTCCGCCGCGACGATGACGGGGTTTGCCGACTTGGCGTCGGCATTGAAGACGATTGCTTTGCCGTGCGCAAGCTTGATGCCGATGGAGCAGTTGAAGAACGTGTTCGCACTCTTGCGGAACGGTACGACTGGGGGGCAGTTTATGAATCGGAGTTTTGCCCCGAACTTGCGCCCTGGATTCAGGCACTGGCCGGCGCGCTTGATCGCGGCATGATTCTGATGTTCGACTACGGACTTCCGGAACGCGAGTACTACCACCGGCAACGCGACATGGGCACCCTGCTTTGCCACTATCGGCATCGCGCCCACGAAGACCCTTTTTTGTGGCCGGGTTTGTGCGACATTACCGCATGGGTGAATTTTTCCGCGCTGGCACGGGCGGGCGAGGAGGCGGGCCTTGAAGTCGGCGGTTACACCTCGCAGGCGAATTTTCTCGTCGGCGGCGGCATCGGCGAGGCGATTGAACAGGCGCGGGACGAACGCGAACGCCTGCGTCTTGCGGGCGAAATCAAGCGGCTCGTCCTGCCCTCGGAAATGGGCGAGGTTTTCAAGGCGATCGCCCTGACGCGGGACTGTGCTCCGCCCTCCGCCTTCGCCTTCCACAACATCGCCGCCCGGCTCTGAACTTCCCGCGCATCGCGAGCAAGCTCGCTCCCACAGGGCTCTTCCACAGGGCTTTTGGAAAGGTTGTGGGAGCGAGCTTGCTCGCGATCGGCCGGCAGGCTGCCGGCGCTCCTCAGCTCTCGGTGTCAAGCGTCTGGAAGCGGCGCGGAGTCAGGAACACGCAGACCAGCACCAGCACAGCAAACACCACGATCCCCATATAAATATGTTGCGTGGCAAAGTCGATGGCGTGGCGCAAGAAGTCGCGAGCCGCTTCGTCAGTGGAAGGGTCGTGCAGGGCGTTGACCACGCGGTTCAAATGCCGAGGCAACTCCGCCACGAGGGACTCGGGCGCCGTGGCGAGTTTGTCGGCAACTGCCGCATTGAAGATCGCGCCGAAAATTGCTGCGCCCAGACTTTGGCCCAAATAGCGTGCAAACATGTTGGCACCGGTCACCACGCCACGTTGCTCCCAGCCAACCACCGATTGCACTCCAACCAGCAGCGGTGTGGAAAGCAAGCCGAAGCCCGCTCCAAGCGCAACCTGATCAAGCGCCATTGTCCACACCGGCGCGTTATAAGGCAGCAACAAAAAACCTGCTGCCGCCAACACCACGAGCACGGCGCCGCCCAGCGCGGTGTCGCGGAATCCGACATTCAAGTACACGCGCCCGGACAAGGATGACGCCAGCGGCCAACCGATACTCATCGCCGCCAGAATGAAGCCAGCCACGATGGCGCCCACGCCGTACACCGATTGCAGAAAGGTCGGCAGATAGGCAATCGGCCCCATCATCACGATGCCCATGCCGACCATGGCAAGGTTGGAGCCGGTCAGGACACGGCGCCGCAGTAACCAGCCAGGCAAAATCGGCTCGGCGGCGCGGCGCTCCACGGCGATCGTCACTGCGGCCAGAACAATCGTCAGCCCGAAAACGGCAAGGCTGGGCAGCGACCCCCACGGCCAGGCCTGCCCGCCTTGAAGCAGCCCGAAGATCAA
>JAKDMP010000188.1 GCA_030452225.1 Gammaproteobacteria bacterium | reverse complement strand
GGCTCGAACAGCGTGGTGTCTTCGGCAAACAGGCAGAACAGCAGGCGCACCAGCAGCATCTTGAGGTCGTGGTCCGGGTAGCCGCTGTCGTGCAGTTGATCGTAGAGCCGGCCCATGCGTTCGGCGGCCTTGACGTTGACCGGGTCCTGCTCCTCGATGCGCTGCGGGGTGTAACCGGCAATGTAGGTGAAAAGCTCAATGTGCTTGTACAGATCGGCCAGGACGATTTCGTCCTCGCTGCCGGTCTCGAGATCGTGCAGCCGGATACGGGCGAAATCGGACACGATCACGTAGCGGGGCAGATCGCGTTCCTTCAATCCCGGGAAATAGTCGATCGCCTGCCGGTAGGCACGGTTCAGATCCTTGCCGAGTGACTTGTGCTCGGCGATGAGAACGCCTTTCCAGAACAGGTCGATGAAGCCGGAGCCATCGCCGGCGCGCGCCTCGAAGCTCGCCACGCGGCGGCGGCTGATGCCGAAGATGTTGAAGAACTGGTTCCAGAAGGTTTGCGCCTCGGCGCGCTCGTGCTTTTCGCCTTGCCACTCGCGGGCGAAGGCGAGCGCGCGGTCGCGGATTTCATTCGGTGACAGCGGCATGGCTTGCTTGTTTTCCCCGATGCAAACAAAGGCATCATACCCGCTCGATTCCCTCAACGCCAATAAAGCGCAACGAGGACAGGGCGCCGGGAAAGCCGCACATCACCGGACACGTGCTTTGTAATGCGATTCGACAGGCCGGGTCGAGAGCGCGGTGCCGGTCGGGGCATGACCGCGTGAAGTGTCTTGGTGGACCCGACCATCCATTGCGAGACGGGACGCCCGGCCTGCCATTTATATCCGTTGCGGGATCGTCTGCCTCATGCTATGCTTTTCCCGCCTGATGCAACATTGCTTCGTCGTGCTCATACCACGAAGCGTTGCGGACGTTTAGAAGCGGGGTTGCATTCGGCACCCCATCACCTTGCAGACCGGCGCTGGAACAGCCGAGAAGCAGTCGGCATCAACTTTCAGCAGGATTGGGGTGTCAGACAATAGGCCTGAATCGCGCATTGTGGGAACGTATTACGGTAAAGGCGGAGTTTGCTCACCCGAATGCGACTTGTTCATCGGCCATGTAATCGGCCGCGAAAGCTTCGGCCGCCCGGATGTCGGCAACGGCAAGCCGCGGATGCTCCTCGATGATCTGCTCTGCCGTCAGACCGGACGCCAACTTACGCAACAATAGCTCCACGGTGATGCGTGTGCCTTTTATTACCGGTTTCCCGAACATGATCTCGGGGTTGATTTCGATGCTTTCGTGATGCGCCATGACAAGTTGTCTCTCTACCACTCGGCATGCGTAACCATGATACAAGCCGAAAAGGCAAAAATCAGGAATTCGGCGCGCCGAGACACCGGCAGGCTTCGGGGTGGAAGCGGGGCGTGCAGATGGCGAGAAAGACGAGGTCGTTCGTGCCGATGTTCGCTATGCGCTGGCGGATGCCGGCGGGGATCGGAACGACGTCGCCCGGCCTCACTTCGCGCGGCGGCGCATTGCCGATTTCCGCCCGGCCGCGGCCTTCGAGAATGACGTAGCGCTCGGTAATGCCTTCGAGCCGGTGCCAGCTCGTCGTGACGTCCGGTTCGACGCGTGCCCGCGCAATCGACAGCGCTTCGTCCTCGGGCGTGTTCCACCATTCCGCGATCCAGCAGCCTTCGGCCTCGAAATAATATTCGTCACGCCGATCCTGATTTTTGTTCATGTACTTCCATTACATTGATGGAGCGTTTTTGTCGGCGCCGCAATCCCCTCACCCCAACCCTCTGCCCTCAGGGGAGAGGGGGATGAGTTGAATTCCTCTCTCCTCTCGGGGGAGAGGACGATATAGCCCAAGGAAACTCTGATCAATTGATTTTCCGTCATTCCCGCGTAGGCGGGACTGCGAAGGCGTATGCCGGAGCGAACATGTGTGAAGCACATGGCCCGAAGGGTGAGCGACGCAAGTCGCGAGTCATCCATCTTCTTGCTTGGGCTGGATTCCCGCTTTCGCGGGAAGGTCGAATTATTCGGAGACTCCCTCGATGCGTTTGTTGAGGGTAACGGATTTCGGTCACGGGCCGTTTCAACGCCCTTCACATTCAGTGGTGTTTTTGCTGGACGACGGTAAGGAGGCTGCCGGCGAGGACCATTTCGATTTGGCGTTTGCTGAGTTGATGCTCGCAGACGAACGTCTTGCCTTGCGTCTTGTTGGTGACCTTGACTTCGTTGCCGTTTTGAATGGCGTCGCGCAGATTTTCGAAGGCGAGTGCGTCGTCCTGATCGATGGCGTCGTAGTCCTTTTCGTCCTTGAAGGTGAGGGCGAGGATGCCGAAGTTGGCGAGGTTCTGCCAGTGGATGCGGGCGAAGCTTTTCGCGATGACCGCCTTGACGCCCAAGTACCGCGGTGCGAGTGCGGCGTGTTCGCGGCTCGAGCCCTGCCCGTAGTTGACGCCGGCGACGATGAAGTGCCCGCCGTCCTGGTGCTCGAGGGCGCGCTCCGGGTAATCCTCGTCGAGCTGGCGGAAGACGAACTGGCTGATGCCCGGGATGTTGCTGCGGAACGGCAGCACGTCGGCGCCGGCGGGCATGATCTCGTCGGTGGAAACGTCGTCCCCGACCTTGATGAGCACGGGGCCCGTCATCTCGTCCGCCAGGGGCTCGAAGTCCGGGAGCGGCTTGATGTTCGGCCCCTTCTCCAGTTCCTTCTGCTCGCCCTCGGCCGCCGGCGGCACCAGGGCCTCGGTGTTGACGATGAGCTTGTCGGGCTCCTCGAATTTCGGGTAGGGCATGTCGAGCGTGCACGGGTCGGTGATCTTGCCGGTGAGGGCCGAGGCTGCCGCCGTTTCCGGGCTGCACAAAAACACGCTGTCTTCCTTCGTCCCCGAACGACCGGGGAAATTGCGCGGCACGGTCCGCAGGCTGATGCGCCCGGTCGCCGGCGCCTGGCCCATGCCGATGCAGCCGTTGCAGCCGGTCTG
>JAKDMP010000073.1 GCA_030452225.1 Gammaproteobacteria bacterium | reverse complement strand
GGAACGCTCGATGAGCTTCGCAAGCCAGGCGCCCGCGGCGCCATCCACCCGCGCGGCGGCCGCCGTCATCCGCGCGAGACATTCGCTTTCGGCAAGCGTCGGCCCGCCGCGTTCATCCGGGTAAAGGCGATAAACCGGCAGCGCGACCAACGCCTCGACCAGGGCTGCACGCAGGATCCGCCGCGGTACCGGCGCATGCGGGACGAGCGCGTCGGTTACGCGCGCCAGCGAGGGAGCGAGCAGATTGCGGATCGCGGCGCGTTTGGCGTGCGCCAACGTCGCGGCAAACGACATGGCATTCGGCGCAAGTTCCCGCCACAGGGCGCGCAGCCGCCGCGCACCCGACTGCGACATGAAAAGGCGCGTCACGTCGTTCAGAAATTCATAGCCCGTCGTTCCCGCGATCGGCCAGTCGGGCAGCGCCTCGTTTACGCCGAGAATCTTCTCGACCCACAAAGGGACGCCGCCGCCGTGCACCGCAACCAGTTGCGCGAGCGCCTCGAGATAGCGCGTCGGCGCGGCGAGGCCGTCCACGTGATCGAGCCGCAGCCCCGCCAGCGCGCGCCCGGCAAGGAACGCGCGAATGCGCACGTGTGCCGCGGCAAAAATCGCCGGCCGCTCGACGCGCATGCCGGCGAGGCTTGCAACATCGAAAAAACGTCGATAGTTGATCTCTTCGAGCCCGCGTCTCCAATACACCAGCCGCCAGTGCTGGCGTGCCAGCAGCCGCGCGAAACGGTTGCGATCGGCCGCCATGTTTGCGGCCGCCTGTTCGAGCGCCTCGTGAACGGGGGGATGCCCGGCGAGTGTCGCAAGTTCGGCCTTCCACGTCAGGCCGACGGCCCGGCGCTCGGCCTCGGCGTATTGTGCAAGCGCGCGCGCACGCCGCGCAAGAGCTTGCAGCGCTGTGCGATCCGCGCCGGGTTCGAGCTCGCGTGCGGCGGAGGCGAGCAGTTGCGACATGCTCGCCGGTGCAAGCGGCAAGCGATGCTCGTAATAGACGGCCGCGAAACCCCCGCCGCAACCGAATTCCAGCCCCACCTCGCCGCGGGCAAGCGTGCGCGCGAGCGACCTGCCGAGCAGCGGCAGCACAATGCGCCCCCCGGCGGCTGCCCAGTCCACGTCAAAGGCCTTGGCGTAACGCGAGGCAAGCCCCCATTCGAGCAAATCCGACCACCACGGGTTGGCGCCATTGGCGCCCATGTGGTTGGGCACGTAGTCCACGATCGGCGCGAGATCGTTTTGGGAACAAGCCGTGAGGAGTTCCGCAAAACCCGCCTCGCCGCCGCGCTCGGCGTCGAGGCGTGCGGGATCCACCATATCGTAGCCGTGGGTGCTGCCGGGCGTGGCCCTCATTACCGGCGAGAGATAGAGATGGCTTGCGCCGAGACGGGCGAGATATGGAGCGATGCGCGCGGCGTCGCACAAGCCGAATTCATGGTTGAGCTGCAGACGATATGTCGCGGTCGGTGTCGTTTGCGGGCGCACGGGCGGCCCGCCGCGCTCTTCCTGCAAAGCGCGCACAAGCGCGGCAAAACGCGGGTCGGCAAGCCACTCCGGCCACGGCGGCAGTCGGCGTCGGCGCCAGTTCGGCTCCTCGTGCGTGGTGCCGGGCTGGTTTACCGGCGCCTCGATGCCCAGAGCGTCCCCGGGCTGGATCATCACAAGGCGGCTCGGGGTGCGCGCGAGGTGACGGTAGGCCGCAACGGCAGGCACTTCCTCCTCCCCGGATGCATGCAAGGTCTCGGCGAGTGCCTTGCGGTGCTCGGTACGTTCTCGTCGTGCCGCCGCGCTCGCCTCCGGGTCGGGCCACAGCCCAAGGCGCTCCATGCGTGCGAGATCGCCGCCGTGCCACCAACCGGCAAGCGGCACCATGTCATGCGTTCCGACGGCGGCCACGGCGCCCGACGGCCAAGCCTGCGGCCTGCGCGGGCGACCCGTGTCGTCGTGCTCGAAATACAGCAGGTGCATCGAAAAGATGCCGCGCCGCGCGAGCGTCGCACGCAGCCCCTGCGGCACCGTGCCAAGGTCCTCGCCCACGACCAGACATTGGCAGCGCAGACTTTCGAGTACGACGACGGCCAGCAAGGCTTCGAAGGGGTAACGAAGGTATGCACCCGCTTGCGGCTCGGCCCCGTCGGGAATCACGAACAGGCGATTCAGGCCCAGCACATGATCCATCCGCAGCGCGCCGGCGCAGCGCATGTTGGCGCGGACCAACTCGATGAAGGGGGCAAAATCACCGGCAACGAGCCGCTCGGGAACGAGCGGTGCAAAACCCCAGTTCTGCCCGCGGGGGTTGAAGGGATCCGGCGGCGCACCGACGGCCAGCCCCGTTGCATGGTCCGCCTGGCCCGCCCAGCTTTCGGCACCGCCGGGATCGGCACCGAGGGCGAGATCGCGGTACAAGCCCACCGCCATTCCCGCCTCGCGCGCAGCCCTCGCCGCGCGCTCCAATTGCCGCTCGGCCTGCCATTGCAACCAGAGATGAAAGTCGAGACGATCGCCGTGTCCGGCGATGTAGCGTTCCACGGCGGCACCGTCGGGATCGCGCAGGCCAGCCGGCCAGGCACGCCAATCCGCGCCGTATTCGGCGGCCAGCGTCTCGTGCCTTGCCCACAGTTTCGCGCCGCCGGCAGCGCGGCAAAAACGCGCGAAAGCCGGATCTTCGCCCGCAGCGCGAAAGTCCTCGAATGCAAGCCGCGCGAGCACGAGCTTTTCGCGCGCGGCACCCGAATAGTGCACCAGGGGCTGGGCGTTGAGCGCCGTCCTGCGGGCGCGAAAGTCCGGCGTCTGCGATTTCTCCCCGGCGCGCACATCGAACCCGGGCAGCCGCTGCGGGTCGAGATAAAGCGGATTGAGCGCAAGGCGCGAACTGGGCGAATACGGGCTCGCACGTTCGGGATCGCACAAGAACAGCGCGTGCAACGGGTTGACACCCAGCGTCGCGGCGCCCATCCGGCCGGCCGCTTCGCCCAGCCCGGCAAGATCGTCGAAGCCCCCGATGCCGAGGCTGTTTGGCCCGACAAGCTCGTACAGCTGAACGGAGAGCCCGTAGCCGCGCTCGCGTTCGAGCGCGGCCGGCAGCCAGGCCCTGGCCGGCGCGCGGATGAGAAACGATCGGGCCCGGCGTGGCCCGGCAGCCAGACGCAGGCGATAGTAGCCCGGCGCGACCGGCGGCAGGAACAGGATGGTCTTGCCGTTCTCGCGCTCGAGTTCGCCTGCCGCGGCGCGTCCGGATAGCTCCCGCCCTTCCCCCGCGACCTCCCACTCGACGGCGCGGGGGTCACCGTCCAGCGGAACGCGCACCGGGCCCGGTTCGAAACTCGGCACCACGCCGGGGGCGAGCCCGCCCTGTCGCCGCGCGGCGTGTTCCGCAGCCGCCCGGCCGAGTGCGCCCAGGACGGCGCGTAGCGTTTCCTCCGACACATCCCTGCGCCGCCCGCCGATTTCGGTATGGCTCGTCTCAACGCCCAGGTTGCCGGCCAGGCGGCGAAGTTCCGGGAGCTCACTCATCCACGGTCACCTGGGCAGACCAGGGCGCCAGCACGCCACCCGCTTCGCCGCCATGGACGATGCGCCCCGGCCGCGGCATCGTGGCCACGGATGTGTCACCGAAGTTGGCGGCAATACGCCAGTATTTTCCCTCCGCAAACGGCCAGGCGACGGCAAGGGCCCGCTCGCCGAGGAGCCCGGCCTGGCCGCTGTGCATGCGCTCCAGCAGCGGCACCAATTCCTTGCGCCGCAGTGCAATCAGCCGCGTGATGAAAGCGAGCCATTCGGCATGCGGGGGCGCGGCGCTTTCCTCCCAATCGAGCCGCGAACGCGAGAAGGTATCGGCAAGCGCCGGATCGGGAATGCTTTGGCGGGCCTTTTCGCCGGCGAAAGCCGCAAAACCCTTGAACTCGGCGCGCCGTCCGTCGCGCACGGCGCGGTTGAGTTCACGATCGAAGTCGCAGAAAAAAAGGAACGGCGCACTCGCCGCCCATTCCTCGCCCATGAACAGCAGCGGTACGCCGGGGCTCAACAGCAACAATGCATACAAGGCGCGCAGACGCGCGGCAGTTGCAAGCATGTGCAAGCGTTCTCCGCAGGCTCGGTTGCCGATCTGGTCGTGATTCTGGAGAAAATTCACGAACGCCGTCGGCGGCAAATGCCCGCTCGGCTCGCCGCGGGGACGATCCCGAAAACCGGAATACTCGCCCTGATAGACGAATCCCTCGGCGAGGGCTCGCCCCAGCGCGCCGACCGGGTTCTGCGCATAGTCCGCGTAATAGCCATCCTTTTCGCCCGTCGCGATGAGCTGCGCGGCGTGATGAAAGTCGTCGTTCCATTGCGCCGTGTAGAGGCACGGCCGGTTTCCGGCGTCACGTTCCAGGTAATCCGCGACGTTGTCGTCGTTTTCGAGAACGAGGTGCACGTGCCGATCGGTTATTTTTTCGCCAACCGTCGCGGCAAGCTCGTCCAGGATATGCGTCGGTCCCGGATCGTGAATTTGATCCACCGCGTCGAGGCGCAGCCCGTCGAACCGGTATTCCTCGAGCCAGTACAGCGCGTTGTGAATGAAGAAATCGCGCACCTCCCGGCGCCCGAAGTCGATCGCCTCGCCCCAGGGGGTTCGATAACGGCCGGTGAAAAACCCCGAAGCGTAGCGGGCGAGATAATTGCCGCTCGGGCCGAAATGGTTATAGACGACGTCGAGCAGCACCATCAAGCCGCGCGCATGTGCGGCGTCAATCAGGCGCTTCAAGTCTTCGGGACGCCCGTAGGAGGCGGCCGGGGCGAACGGCAGTACGCCGTCATAGCCCCAGTTGCACCGCCCGGCGAAGTCCGAGAGCGGCATGAGCTCGAGCGCGGTCACGCCGAGCGCACACAACCGATCGAGTTTTTCGAGCGCCCCGTCATGGCCGCCCGCCGGCGTGAACGCACCCGGATGCGTTTCGTAGCAGACGGCCTCGTGCCAGGGCCGCCCCGGCCAATCTTCGACCGTCCACGCGAAGGCGGCCGGATCGACGACTTCGCTCGGCCCGTGAACGTCATCGGGCTGGAATCGCGAGGCCGGATCCGGCACCCGCGTACCGTCCGCGAGTGCGTAGCGATAACGGCTTCCCGCGCGAGCCGCATCGCTCGTCAACTCGAACCAGCCTCCCGGGCGAGGCTCCATCGGCAAGCGGCGCTCATTCGTGCCTTCGAGCATCAGCGTCACGTTCTGCGCGTCCGGTGCCCACAGCCGGAAGCACACGCCCGCATCGCTCATTCTTGCCCCGAAGGGCATGGCATGGGAAAACCGCACGCTCATTCCTTGACGGCAAGGCGGAATAGTGCGAGCGCGCGTTGGTCGAGTTCGAACTTCTGATCGAGGGGGTGCTCGCGCTCTTCGCCCGGCATCTGCGCAGCCGTGTCGAGAATGCAGACCCAGGCGCCGCCGACGGCCAATCCGGGAAGCTGGAATGGAACCGCTTCGCCGCCGGCATTCAGCAACATCAGGAGTATTTCCTCGTGCGCTTGCGCCGGATCGACCTGCGCGCCTCCCGCGTTGCCGTTCAGGATCAGGCCCACGGCCCGCGCGTCGGGATTTTCCCAATCTTCCGGATCCATTTCGGTGCCATCGGGCGCAAACCAGCCGGCGTCCTTGATGCCCTTTTCGCATTGAGCCTGGCCGTGCAAATAATGCGGCCAGCGCAAAATTGCGTGACGGCGCCGCAGATGCAGAAGCCGGCGCACGAATTCCACATCGCTTCCGGGCCCCGCATCGACCGCCTCCCAATCCAGCCAGCTGATTTCATTATCCTGGCAATACGCGTTGTTGTTGCCGCCCTGGCTGCGCGCGAATTCGTCGCCGGCAAGCAGCATCGGCGTACCCTGAGAGAAGAGCAACGTCGCGAGCAGGTTGCGCCGCTGGCGGCGGCGCACGGCGAGAACGGCCGGATCGTCGCTGGCCCCCTCGACGCCATGATTCGTGCTCAGGTTATGGTCGCTGCCGTCGCGGTTGTCCTCGCCGTTGGCCTCGTTGTGCTTGTGTTCGTAGGAGACGAGATCGGCGAGCGTAAAACCGTCGTGGGCGGTGACGAAATTGACGCTCGAACGCGGGCGGCGCCCATCATGGTCAAAGAGATCGGCCGACCCCATGATGCGCGTCGCCAGCTCGGGAAGTATGCCTTCGTCGCCGCGCCAGAAGCGGCGCACCGTATCGCGGTAGCGATCGTTCCATTCGGACCAGCCGTGGCCGTAATGGCCGAGCTGGTAGCCCCCCGGGCCGAGATCCCAGGGCTCGGCGATGAGTTTGCGCGTCGCGAGCAGCGGGTCCTGGCGAAGCGCGTCGAGAAAGCTGCAATGCGGATCGAATCCTTCCGGCCCGCGTCCGAGCGCGGTCGCAAGATCGAAACGAAAGCCGTCCACGTGCATCTCGCCAGCCCAGTAGCGCAGGCTGTCCATGACCATCTGCAGTACGCGCGGGTGGCCGAGATTGAAGGTGTTGCCGGTGCCGGTATCGTCGGTGTAATAACGCAGATCATCGGGCTGCAGGCGGTAGTAACTTGCGTTGTCGATGCCGCGGAACGAAAGCGTCGGTCCGAGATGATTGCCTTCGGCGGTATGGTTGTACACGACGTCGAGGATGACCTCGATGCCCGCATCGTGCAGTCGCGCGACCATGGTCTTGAAGTTGAAAAGTTTCCTGCGCGCGAGATAGCGCGGTTCGGGCGCGAAGAACGCGCTGGTATTGTAGCCCCAGTAATTGCACAGTCCCTTTTCGATCAGGTAGCGGTTGTTGAGAAAAGCCTGTACCGGCAGAAGTTCGACGGCGGTGATACCGAGGCTTTTGAGGTGCGCGATCGCGGCCGGCGAAGCGAGGCCGGCATCGGTGCCGCGAAAGCGCTTCTCGACCTCCGGGTGGCGCATGGTGAAACCGCGCAGATGCGCCTCGTAGATCACCGTTTCGTCCCAGCGATGCCGGGGCAGGCGATCGCCGTCCCAACTGAACGCCGAATCCACGACCGCGCACTTCCACATGCCGCGCGCGTTGTCGCGCCGATCGAAGGAGAGGTCTTCGCGCGGCGAGCCGACGCGATAGCCGAAATGCGAATTGGACCAGCGCAGCTTGCCGGTGAGAAGACGGGCATAGGGATCGATGAGCAGTTTGTGATGATTGAAACGATGCCCGCGTTTGGGATCGTAGGGGCCATAAACCCGGTAACCGTAGAGCGTTCCCGGGTGCGCTCCGGGAACGTAGCCGTGCCAGACCTGGTCGGTGCATTCGGGTAACTCGATCCTTTCGCGCTCCCGCGTTCCGTTCGACTCGAAAAGGCAAAGCTCGACCTTCTCGGCGTGGGCCGAAAAGAGCGCGAAATTCACGCCGCGCCCGTCCCAGGTCGCGCCGAAGGGATAGGGGTTGCCGGGTAAAAGCTGCTGTCTGGATCGGGGCATGGCATTCTCCTTTTCGTTTCCTGCCACCATCGTAGCCTGTTATCGGCCGTCAACGTCGGGGCGCAAAATCGGCCTCCTGCGCCCTGAGACCGCGTGCGGTAGCGCACAGACAAGCGCCCGGGATTCCCCTATCCTGCCGGCGAGATTCGGAGAGTTTGTCCGCGCTGCAAAACGCGCATGGATTTTCCGCTCTTTTCACACATCCAGCAACGAGGTACCACGTATGACAACCCAGGATCGCCCCCGGGAGAACCCGGATCGACACGCAGACAACCCCGATCCATCCACGGACAGGGAAAACGAGAGGAAGGATCGGCCCATGGACAGACGGGACGAACACGATCACGATCACGATCACGATCACGACGAGTCCGAGGATCGCCAGCGCTCCTGACCTGGTGCAAATGGGCGTAAAACGAGCGAATCATTCCAAAACAGCGCCCGACCGTCTGAACTGATTTCCATTGTGCCGGCGGTTTGCGAGAGCAAGCCGCCGGCAGGTTTCGGTCACGCCGCAACCTTGGCGCTGCGGCTTTCTCCGCCGCAAGCCGCGCCTTCTCGCAACTCGGAAAAGGCGCGCCGGAAACGACAAAACCGTTTGTCATGCCTGCTCGGGCACGAGGATCAGGGTGGCGAGCGGCGGCAGCGTCAAGGCCAGCGAATGCGGGTGACCGTGCGCAGGGATCGACATACTCTCGACGCCGCCGGCATTGCCCAGATTGCTCCCACCGTACAGGGCCGCATCGGTATTCATCATCTCGCGCCAGCACCCGGCGCGCGGCACCCCGACTCGATAGCCGTAACGCGGCACCGGCGTGAAGTTTGATACCGCGAGCGCCGGCGGATCGCCCGCCGCGCCATGTCGCAGGAAAGCAAACACGCTCTGGGCGTCATCGTCCGCGACCACCCATTCGAAACCCGTCCCCTCGCAATCGCCGCGGTGCAGCGCCGGCTGGTCGCGGTACAGGCGGTTGAGATCGCGCACCAGGTTTTGCACGCCTCGATGCGGCGCATGATCGAGCAGATTCCAGTCGAGGCTCGTGTCGTGGTTCCACTCGCGCCACTGCGCGAATTCACCGCCCATGAACAGCAGCTTTTTCCCCGGGTGCGCCCACATGAAGCCGTAATAGGCACGCAGATTGGCAAACTTTTGCCAGTCGTCGCCCGGCATCTTCCCGATCAGCGAACCCTTGCCGTGCACGACTTCGTCATGCGAAAGCGGCAGGATGAAATTTTCGCTGAAGGCATAGACGAGGCCGAAGGTGATCTTGCCGTGGTGCCAGCGGCGATTCACCGGATTCTCGCGCATGTAGGCGAGGGTGTCGTGCATCCAGCCCATGTTCCACTTGTAGCCGAAGCCGAGTCCGCCCGCGTGGACCGGGCGCGACACGCCGGGCCAGTCGGTGGACTCCTCGGCGATGGTGGTCACGCCGGGGAACTCGTCGAAAACCAGCTCGTTCAGATGCCGGATGAATTCGACCGCCTCGAGGTTTTCGCGCCCGCCGTAGCGGTTGGGCAGCCACTCGCCGGGCTTGCGGCTGTAGTCCAGGTACAGCATCGAGGCGACGGCATCGACGCGCAAGGCATCGAGATGGTATTGCCCGAGCCAGAAAAGCGCGTTGCCGATGAGAAAATTCGCGACTTCGCGCCGGCCAAAGTTGTAGATCAGGGTGTTCCAGTCGGGGTGAAACCCCTGGCGCGGATCGCCGTGCTCGTACAGATGCGTGCCGTCGAAACAACCCAGTCCGTGGGCATCGTTCGGGAAATGCGCCGGCACCCAGTCGGCAATGACGCCGAGCCCGGCACGATGCGCAGCCTCGATGAAGCGGGCGAAACCCTCGGGCGTGCCGAAGCGGCTCGTGGGCGCGTACAGGCCGAGCGGCTGGTAGCCCCAGGAGCCGTCGAAGGGATGCTCGGTAATCGGCAGCAATTCGATGTGGGTAAAACCCATTTCCACCGCGTAGCCGACGAGCTGTTCGGCGAGTTCGTCGTACCCGAGCGGGCGCCCTCCCTGCTCGGGCATCCGCCTCCAGGAGCCGGGGTGCACCTCGTAAATCGAGACCGGCCGATCGAGGGCCACGCCGCGCCGCTTCCGCCAGGGGCGGTCGCGGATGACGATGCGTTCGAGATCGAATACGCGCGAGGCGGTCTGCGGCGGATGCTCGGCGGCAAACGCGACGGGATCGGCCTTGAGCGGTAACAGCTCACCCTGCGGCCCGCGGATTTCGTATTTGTACAGCGCGCCTTCGCACACTTGCGGCACGAACAATTCCCACACGCCGCAGGCATGGCGAAGCCGCATGGGCAGGCGCCGGCCATCCCATTGATTGAAATCGCCGACGACCGAGACCCGCCCGGCATTCGGCGCCCACACCGCAAAGGCCGTCCCGGCGACGCCGCCGCTGACGCGCCGATGCGCACCCAGCAGCCGCCAACTCTCGCGATGCCGACCCTCGGCGATCAGGTGTACATCGAGCTCGCCCAGGATCAGGCCGAAACGATAGGCATCGTCGAAAACGGAATCCCCGCCCGGCCAGCAGGCGCGAATGCGGTAGGCTTGCGCCGGCTGCGGCAGCGGGGCGCAAAACAGGCCCGGAAAACGCTCGCCGGCCTCGGCAAGAAGCCGACCGGAGCGATCCAGCAAGGCGGCGGCGCCTGCGCCGGGCAGAAATACACGCACCTCCGTTCCGTCCGCCGCTTCATGCGGCCCGAGCACCGCGAAGGGATCGGCGCAATCGCCGGCGGCCAGCGCGGCGGCGGCGCGACCCAACTCCGCCGCGTTCACGATGAGGGCGCCTGCGGCGCGTGCAGCAATTCGAGCGCGCCGGCGAGCGGGATCCCGATCCAGGCGGGCCGATTGGCCGCCTCGTATGCGAGTTCGTAAAACGCCTTCTCCAGCATGAACAGCCGCATGAGGCGCTCGGCCCGGCCGCGATCCGCGGATACCCCGGGAATTCCCGCAGCCGATTCGAAATAGGCATCGAGAAAAGCGCCTTTGCTCGCGTGGCGCCACTCGTCGGCCGCGGTCTGGAGTGTCGTGGGATCGAGTCCGGCGCTGCCCGATATCGCCCGCGTGGCGCTCGCGGCAGCGTAATCGAAGGAGCGCAACATGCCGGCCACGTCGCGCAGCGGCGAGCGCTTCCTGCGCCGCGCCGCGAGCGTGCGCGCCGGTTCACCCTCGAAGTCGAGAATGAACCAGTCGCCCTCGTTGACGAGAACCTGACCGAGGTGATAGTCGCCGTGCACGCGAATCTTTTCCGTTCCGTCGAGCGCAGTGGAAAACTCGTCGAACAGGGCCAGCGCTCGACGCTCGAGGGCAAGCAGGGCTTTTGCTTGGGTGACGAGCTGGGGGGGCATCTGGCGCAGGCGGCGACGCAGCGCCTGGCAGGCTTGGCGCAGGGTGGCCCGAGCCTCGCTCACCCGACGCGTTCGGTCGCGTGCGCTCACCGGTGCCGGCGCGAACGAACGCACGCGCGGATCGCTTGCGAGCGCCCGGTGCAGTTCCGCCGTGCGTCGCCCCAAGTTGGCAATCTGGCTCACAAAGACCGCAAACCGCGAATCGTTCTCGTCCCCGGCTTCCGGATGGGTCTCGGCCAGCGCGGCCTGCTCCAGCTCGCGCCCGAGGTAATCGAGGGTGAAGCTCCAGCCGTCGCCCTGGTTGGACAGGTAACGACAGGCGATGGCCATTGCCGTCGGTTTGCCGTTGGCATCGCGCCATTCCAGCGTCCCGAGCAGCGGTGCGATGCGATCGAAACCCGCCCGGGTCAGAAACTTCTGAATCTCTACTTCGGGATTGACGCCGGGATCGAGACGGCGGTAGAGTTTGAGAATCACCCGGTCGCCGAGGCGCATCGAGGTATTACTTTGCTCGACGCCGAGCAGGCGCAGCGGCGCCGCCTCGACGTCGGCAGGCTCGAGCGCCGGTGTTGCCCGGAAGTGAAGGCGGCCGAGCCGGGTATCCCTGCGTTCCTGCGCCGCCATGGCTTCGAGCAGCGCACGGGCGAAACCCGCCGAGGCACTTGCATCCACCAGTGACCGCAGCCGGGCCCCGCTCCTGACCCGCGCCAGCGTAAAGGGTTCGAGATCGGTACCGGCGGCGGCCTCTTCCTCGGCGAGCGCAAGCGGCAGAAAATAACGGCGCGCCTTGCGCCCGCCCTTGGGCTCCACCTCGGCAAAGGCCAGCCAGAAAGCATCCCCCGACTTGTTCTCGATCATGGCCAGCGAATTCAGCGCAGCCTGACCGAGGGCACTGCCCTTGCCCGCAAACCAGCGCTGCGCACCGAGCCAGGCCGGCAAAACCTCGCGCGCAAGCGAGGCCGCGGCGGCGCCTGCCGCGAGGTCAGGCAAGCCGCGGCGAGCGACGAGCGTCAGGTAATCAGGCGCGTAGCGCGGGATCGGCGCGTGCCAGCTCGGCGCCTCGTCGGGCGCCGCAAGCACGAACCAGAACCAGCCGTAGCCGGGGAGCGTCAACGGGTAGTCGCGCTCGCCGATCGGCGGAAAGGGCGTGCGCCCGAACATCTCCACCGGAACGCGCCCACGAAACTCCGGCAGTTCCAGCTCGACGGCCTGCGCCGTGCGTCCCAGGTTGAACACGCAGAGGATCGCGGTGCCCTCGTACTCGCGCAGATAGACGAGCATGTGCCGGTTGCGCGGAAACAGGAAGCGTTGCGTGCCGCGACCGAAGGCCGCCTGACCGTTGCGGATCGTGATCAGCCGGCGCGTCCAGTTGAGCAGGCTCGATGGGCTCTTCTGCTGCTCTTCGACATTGACGGTTTCGAAACCGTATTGGGCGCTCATCACCGGGGGGAGATAGAGTGCCGCGGGATCGGCGCGGGAAAAACCGGCGTTGCGATCCGGCGACCACTGCATCGGCGTGCGCA
>JAKDMP010000072.1 GCA_030452225.1 Gammaproteobacteria bacterium | reverse complement strand
CCGGCCTTCGCCGGGGCGACGATTGGTGCTGTACCGCTAAAGTAAGTGCCATTCGTCTATGACCTTCCTCCCTTTTTGTCTTTCCGGACGCCGTTTGACGGCGATCCGGAATCCAGTCGGAAAATATCGAACCCCGCCCACCGGCTTCTAGCCCATACTGGATTCCCGCTTTCGCGGGAATGACGGGTGATTCGTACTACTCTGCTGTCGCGCCGAGTTTTTCGGCCAATTCGCCGGAGCGGTACATTTCGAGCAGGATGTCCGAACCGCCGAGCAATTCGCCGTGGACGTAAAGTTGGGGGAAGGTCGGCCAGTTGGAGTATTCCTTCATGGCCTGGCGCATTTCGGGGTCCTCGAGAATGTTCACGTGGGCAAACTCGGCCCCGACGGCGCGCAGCACCTGCACCGACTGGGCGCTGAAACCGCATTGCGGGAAGTCCGGCGTGCCCTTCATGAACAGCGCCACCGGCTGCGCCACCGCTTCCTGGATTCTCTCTTCGACACTCATTGAATAGTTACCTCTCAATCGTCGAATGATTCCCACTTGAATCATCGCATAAAAAAGTTCACCGTCGCCCCGGCGCAGGCCGGGGCCCGGTATGAACATGCATCCCGGTTTTGCCGGGATTCATTTTTCGAACTGGATTACGGCTTTCGCCGCAATGACGTGATGAATACAAGGCCGATAGCCACTTACGCCGGATCATCACGAACCGACTGCAAATGGCCCGACCGGGCTCGTACTTCCAGTTGCTTGTACACAGCCGCACGTTCGGCTTCGCTCATGGTTCCCCAGGCGGCAATCTCGTCCAGCGTCCGGAGGCAGCCCTCGCACAGGCCGTCATCACCAATTCGGCAAACGTCGATGCACGGGCTGTCCGGATACTGCGACGATTCGCCGCCGGGCGCGCTCTCGGAAACGTCAGCCGCCGAAGTTCTTCGCCGCAAAATCCCAGTTCACCAACTCGAACCAAGCTTCCAGGTACTTCGGCTTGGCGTTGCGGTAGTCGATATAGAAGGCGTGCTCCCACACGTCGCAGGTCAGGATCGGCGTCTCGCCCGTGCGCAGCGGGGTCTCGGCGTTCTGGCCGTTCATGATCGTGAGCGAACCGTCGTCCTTTTTCGCCAGCCACGTCCAGCCGGAACCGAACAGCCCGCCGGCCTTGGAGGTGAACTCCTCGCGGAACTTGTCATACGAACCGAAAGCCTTGTCGATCGCCTCGGCGAACGCGCCCGAGGGCTTGCCCCCGCCGTCGGGGCTCATGCAATTCCAGTAAAAAGTGTGATTCCAGTCCTGGGCCGCATTGTTGAAAATGCCGCCGGTCGCCTTCTTGACGATATCCTCGAGCGCGGCATCCTCGAACTCCGTGCCCTCGATGCCGTTGTTGAGCTTGGTCACATAGCTCTTGTGATGCTTGCCGTAGTGATATTCGAGCGTTTCCTCGGAAATATGCGGCGCGAGTGCATCCATGTCATAGGGAAGCGGGGGTAATTCGTGCGTCATTTCGACCTCCTGTTTGTTGTCAGGCAAAGCCATGCCGGTTTGTCCGGCGTGTACCGCCCATTGTAACGCTCCGCGCCCACCAATTCAGCGCCGACCCGAAGGTTGCAGACGCCTCGGCAGCGGCAAAATCCCGCGCCACTCTTCTTCGAGGCCGGGGCCCCGGATCGCCGATGAGGCCGTCTTGCCCCCGACGGAGGGGGTCATTCGGTGGATTGATTGTCCTGAGGTTGACTGTCTTGCGATTCGTCGGATCCCGGTTTGGCTCGGCGGTGGAAAAGGGCATCGACGATGGCGAGGATCGCGCCGACGGTGATCGCCGCATCGGCGATGTTGAAAGTGGGGAAATACCAGGTATCCGAGTAGTGGACCTGGATGAAGTCGATGACATGGCCGTGCCAGACGCGGTCGATGGCGTTGCCGAGCGCGCCGGCGAGAATCAACGCCAGTCCCGCGGCCAGCCAAGCGCGGCCGCGCGCCGGCAGGCGTCGCAGCCAGACGAGGATCGCGATGGAAAAAGCCACCGCCAGCACCACGAACAACCACTGCTGCCAGCCGTTCGCGCCGGCAAGAAAACTGAAGGCCGCGCCGCGATTGAAGAGCAGGGTGATGTTCAACACCGGCAGCCAGGGAAGCTGTTCGTAAGGCTCGAGGTAGTACAGGACCAGCAACTTGGTGAACTGGTCGAAGATCAGGATTATGAAGGCGAGCGCCAACCAGCGGGTCGGCGGATGCCTGGGCACGAAAAACGCTTCCGGGCGAAAATCCGTCAACCAGGCGTAAAACTTGCTCATGCGTAGTGCCGCTCTTCCCGGTGATCGCCAATGTTGCCCGCGCAACGCGCGCAAAGGTCGGGGTGCGCCGCCACACTGCCCACGTCGGCCCGCCGGTGCCAGCAGCGTTCGCAGCGCTTGTGGACGCTCGATTGCACCGTAACCGCCAATCCATTCTCTGTTGCTTCAACGTCCTTGGGGCAGTCTGCAAGAGGATGAAGATGCAGCGCGGAGACGATGCAGACATAGTGCAATTCATCGGCGATCGGTTCCAGTGCGCGGAGCCAATCCTCGTCGGCGTAGACATCCACTTCGGCTTCGAGCGAGCCGCCGAGTTCCCCTGCCTTGCGCAGCGGCTCGATCGCCTGCAGGACGGCATCGCGGGCGGCAAAAATACGCTGCCAGTCCAAACCGTCGGATGCGGCCTCCGGCAACTCGTACCAGGTCGCCAGCATTACCGAGTCCGGCCGCTCGCCGGGAAGTTCGCGCCACACCTCCTCGGCGGTGAAGCAAAGGATCGGGGCGAGCCAGCGCACCAGCGCCTCGGCGACTTGCCACAGGGCCGTTTGCGCCGAGCGCCGCCCCGCGCTCGGCGCCGGCATGGTGTAGAGCCGGTCCTTGGTGATGTCGAGAAAGAGCGCGCCGAGTTCGGTCACGCAGAAATTGTGCACGCGCTGGTAGATCACGTGGAAGTCGTAGCGCTCGTAGGCCGCCTCGATTTCCGCGCCGAGTTCGCGGGCGCGCGCAACCAGCCAGCGGTCGAGCGCCACCATGTCGGCAGTCGCCAACGCATCCCTTGCAGGATCGAAATCGTGGAGGTTGGAGACCAGGAAGCGCAGCGTGTTGCGCATGCGCCGGAAGGCATCGGCGGTGCGCGTAAGGATCTCGTCGGAGACGGCCATCTCGCGGCGGTAATCGGTGGCCGCCACCCACAGCCTCAGGATATCCGCGCCGAGCCGGTCCACCACCTTGCGCGGCGCCACCACGTTGCCGCGCGATTTCGACATCTTGCGCCCCTTTGCATCGACGGCAAAGCCGTGCGTCAACACGCCCCGGTAGGGCGCCTCTCCGGTGAGCGCGACGCCGGTCAAGAGCGAGGACTGGAACCAGCCGCGATGCTGGTCGGAGCCTTCGAGGTAGAGGTCGGCCGGGACGCCGAGTTCGGGATCGGCGGCGAGCACGCATTGATGGCTCAAGCCCGAATCCAGCCACACATCGAGAATGTCGGGCGCCTTGTCGTACTCGCCCGCTTCCTCGCCGAGGAGTTCGGCCGGATCGAGCGCATCCCAGGCCTCGAGTCCGCCTTCAGCCACCCGTTCGGCCACCTCCTCCATCAGCCGTGCGCTGTCGGGATGCGCCTGGCCGGTGTCGTGATGCGCGAACAGAGCCAGCGGCACGCCCCAGATGCGCTGGCGCGAGATGCACCAATCGGGCCGGCCCTCGACCATGCCGCGCATGCGCTCGCCGCCGTGTTCGGGCGTCCACTTGACCTGCTCGATGGCCTCGAGCGTGCTCTTGCGCAGATCGTTCGCGGCGAGATCAATGAACCACTGCGAGGTGGCGCGGTAGATGACCGGACGGTGATGCCGCCAGCAATGCGGGTAGCTGTGCTTGTAGGGCGCATGATGGAGCAGTGCCCCGTGGCGCTCGAGTTCGGCGACGACCGTCTTGTCGGCCTCGTCGAGCGACTGCCCGCCGACCAGCGGCGTGTCGGAGACGAAGCGCCCCTCGCCGGTTACCAAGCTTTGCACGTCGAGCCCGTAGCGGATGCCGAGCCGGTAATCGTCCTGGCCATGCGCCGGGGCGGTATGCACGGCCCCGGTACCGGCTTCGGCGGTGACATGTTCTCCCGGCTGGATCGGCACCTCATGATCCAGCCATGGGTGCTGCAGCATCGCGCCTTGCAACGCGCTGCCGCGCGCCTGCCCGAGCCGTTTGTGAACCTCGGCCCCGTAACGGGCGAGCGCCCGTTCCGCCAACTCCTCGGACAGCACCAGCGCCTCGCGTTCCCCGGCAATCTCGGCCTCGACGAGCACGTAGTCGAAGTCCGGATGAACGGCCACGGCCCGGTTCGCGGGAAGCGTCCACGGCGTCGTCGTCCAGATCGGCACCGAAATTTTCAACGTCGTCTCGACGCCGAACTTCTTCGCCAGCACCGCCGAATCCACGGCGCCAAAACGCACGTCGACCGAGGGCGATTTGTGATCCTCGTACTCCACCTCGGCCTCGGCCAGCGCCGAGCGGCAGGACAAGCACCAGTACACGGGCATCTCGCGGCGAACCAGATAGCCCGCGCGCACCATCGATGCCAGCGCCTCGAGCTCGCGCGCCTCGTAATCCGGCTCCAGCGTGAGGCGCGGATGGTCCCAGTCGGCCAGCACGCCGAGGCGGATGAAGCCCTCGCGCTGACGCTCCACCTGTTCGCGCGCATAATCACGGCAGGCGTCGCGGAACTTGCGTCGATCGAGATCGCGGCTCTTGCGCCCGAGATTTTTCTCTACCGCCAGTTCGACCGGCAGCCCATGACAATCCCACACCGGCACGAACGGCGCATCGAACCCCGCCAGCGTGCGCGAGCGCAGGACGATGTCCTTCAGGATCTTGTTGACCGCGTGCCCGATGTGAATGTCGCCGTTCGCGTACGGCGGGCCGTCGTTGAGGATGAATTTGGGGCGCCCGCGCGCGGCCTCGCGAATCCGGCCGTACAGATTCTTCTCCTGCCAGGCGGCCAGCCACCCGGGTTCGCGTTGCGCCAGAGAGGCGCGCATCGGCATCTCCGTGCGCGGCAGGTTCAGCGTATCCTTGTAATCGGCGCTCATTGCCTTCCAGTCCGTTTGTCCGTCCGCTCGCGCGATTGGGGCACAACAAAGCCAACTATCGTATCCTGCCGATGCGCCGCTTAGCCAGCCGACCAGCGCCGACCCTGCGCCCGGAGCCAGCCTTCCCCCGCCTCGATATCGGCGCGAATGGCCTCAGTCAGCTCCCCCCGAGACCCGAACTTTTCTTCGGCACGCAGCCAGTGCAAAAAGTCCACCGCCAGCAGGTGCCCGTACAAATCGCCGTCAAACCCGGGGAAATGCACCTCCAGGAGGCGCCGTGTGCCGCCGACGGCCGGGCTCGTCCCTACGTTCGCCATGCCGTGGCGCGCGCCGCCCGGCAAGCCCTCGGCGCGCACCACGTAGATACCGGCCAGCGGCGGGGGACGATGACCAAGTGCCAGGTTCGCCGTCGGAAAGCCGATTTGTGCGCCCCGCTTGTCGCCAGGGCGCACGCGGCCATGCAATCGATACGGGCGGCCGAGCAACTCGGCGGCTTCATCGAGGCGATTCCCGGCCAGCGCGTGGTGCACGCGCGAACTGGAAATCCGGCCGGCCGCGTCGCCGATCGCGGGCACCGCCGTTACCTCGAACCCGTGTTGCCGTCCCATCTCCTCGAGCAGGGCCGCATCGCCCTTGCGCTGATGTCCGAAGCGAAAATCCTCGCCCACAAAGACGGCTCGTGCGCCGAGCCCCTTCACCAGGGTGTCCAGCACGAATGCTTCGGCCGGCTGCCTGGAAAGCGCGCGGTCAAAGCGCAGGCAGGCCATCGTATCGACACAACCAAGCGCCTCGACGAGCCGCCACTTGCTGCTGAATCGCGTCAACCGCGCGCGTGCGTCGTTGCCGACAAAAAACTCTTCGGGCAGGGGCTCGAAAGTGAGCAGCACCGACGGCAATTGTCGTTTTCCGGCGGCACTGCAGGCCCGCGCCAGCACCTCGCGATGGCCGAGATGCAGCGCGTCGAACTTGCCGATTGCGACGACGCCGCCCCCGGGCATCGCGCCCGGTGAAACCCGTCCACGCAAAAGCCTCATAACGCCCCGCAAATACCGCGATTATAGCGAGTGCCCGTCAGTCGACCCCGCGCAAGCCGTTTCCACGCAAAAGCCAATTGAAGTGGGCAGGAGCGGGCCATGCCCTCGACCAGGAGCGCCGGCATCCTGCCGGCCATCGGGAGCAAGCTCGCTCCTGCAAGAACCCTCGTCCGGTTGCAGGAGCGGCCCATGGCCACGACCAACCCCACGTCGTGCATGCCTCTGTCGCGGGCATGGCCCGTTCCTACGGTGCCGAGGTATAGCGGCAGGTCGGGCGTCCCGGCCGCGATGCGGCGACAGGGCCGTCGCACCCGCAACAGGAACGTGGTCTTGGCATCATTCCCGGGCCAGGCGAAGGTGGCGGGGGCGAAGGCCCAGAACGACCAAGAGGATCAGGTACGCCAGCGCTCCGCCGACGACCAGCGCCGCGAGATGCCAAACGCGCGTCCAGAGCGGCCAGTCGAGCCAGTCGGAGATCGGCCCGGCGAACCACCACAGGGCCGCCCCCATCACCAGTGCGGCCGCGACGATGCGCAGCAGGAACGGCGTCCAGCCGCGTTGCGGGCCGTAATAGCCGCGTCGGCGCAGCCCGCGCCACAGCAGGGCCGCGTTCAGGATGGCGGCAAGCGCCGTGGACAAGGCCAATCCGGCATGCGGGGCGGGCCCGTCCAGCAACACCCAGGGCGTAACGATCGCGGCGTTCAGGGCGAGATTCGCGCCGACGCAAAGAATGCCGATCTTCACCGGCGTGCGCGTGTTCTGGCGTGAGTACCAGGCGGGCAAAAGCACCTTCACCAGGGCGAAACCGGTCAGACCCACGCAATAGGCCATGAGGCTCGCGCTGGCCATGCGGATGTCGTGATCGGTGAACTCGCCGTAGCCGAACAGCGTCGCGACGATCGGCCCGGCCAGGGCAATGAGCCCGAGCGCGGCGGCCGGCATGGCAAGCAACGTCAGGCGCAGCGCCCGATCGAGCATCGCCGAGTAACGCCGCTGATCGCCGCGCGCATGATGATAAGACAGACCGGGCAGGATCACCGTGCCGAGCGCGATTGCAAATACCCCGAGCGGAAACTCCATCAGCCGGTCCGAATAATACAGCCAGCTCACGCTGCCGGCGGCGAGAAACGAGGCGATCAGCGTGTCCACCAGCAGGTTGAGTTGGGTGATCGAGGCACCGAACATGACCGGCAGCATCAGCTTGAAGATGCGTTTGACCCCTTCGTGCGCAAAGCCCAGACGCGGGCGAAGCAACATGCCGATGCGTGCCAGAAACGGCAGTTGCAGTGCAAGTTGCAGCGCGCCCGCAACCAGCACGGCGCCGGCAAGCGCGTAAACCGGCTGCGCGAGCGACGGCGCAATCACCAGCGCGGCGACGATGAAGGCCGCATTCAAAAGCACCGGCGCAAAGGCCGGCGCCCCGAAACGGCCGTGCGTGTTCAGCACCCCGGCCGCAAGCGCCACCAGCGAGAGAAAAAACAGATACGGGAAGGTCAGGCGCAGCATCCCGGCGGCGAGGTCGAACTTGGCGGGATCGGCGTGAAAACCGGGGGCAAAAATCCAGATGAAGACCGGCGCGGCCAGGACGCCGATGATGGTCAGCACGGCAAGCGCCGCAGCCATCGTCCCTTCGGTGCGCGCCACCAGCTCGCGCGCCTCGGCTTCTTCGCGCGAGGCTCGCCACTCGGAAAGCACCGGAACAAAGGCCTGGGAAAAGGCGCCTTCGGCGAACATGCGGCGCCCGAAGTTCGGGATCTTGAAGGCGACGATGAAGGCGTCCATGCCGAAGCCGGCGCCGAACTGCGTGGCAAAAATCACATCGCGGGCAAAGCCCATCAGGCGCGAGACGAGCGTGAACCCGCCCACGGTGGAGAGATTGGCGATCAGGCCGCGCCGCATACCTTGTCCATGCCCGTGCAACACTTGAGATTGGAGCCGACTCAGGGCATAATAGTGAGTTCGATGACCAATTTCACGGAGCCACCCTTGGCCAATTCCGTTCAGGCACGCAAACGCGCCCGTCAGGGCGAAGCCCGGCGCAAGCACAACCAGGTGCTGCGCTCGCGTATGCGCACCGCGATGAAGCTGGTGCAAAAGGCCGCCGCCGACGGCGACCAGGCCACTGCCAACGAGGCCTTCAAGGCCGCCGTGCCGACGATAGACTCCATGGTGTCCAAGGGCCTGCTCGCCAAGAACACCGCCGCCCGCTACAAGCATCGCCTGAATACGCGCATCAAGGCCCTCAGCGCCTGAAGATACTTCTTTGTCGGGACTTTGATCGTCGCCCCGGCGCAGGCCGTGGCTTGGTACGAACCCGCATTACGGCAAAGTCGGGATTGATGAAAAACCGGATGCCGGCCTTCGCCGGCATGACGCGGAGCCCGTAAAAAACCGGCATGTCGCGAGCCGATTTGCGCTTGCGCTACACCGGCCTTGCCCTGCCCGCCATCCCGCGTCCTCTTTGTTTCACTCTCGGCTGAGCCAGTCGTCGACGGCGTTCAGCAAGCCTTCGAGGCCTTGTCGCGTCACCGACGAGATCACGAACCAGCGTCCTTCCCATCCGATTTCCGCCACCGCTTCGCCGGCGCGGCCGTGCGCCTCCTCCGGCGTCAGCAGGTCGGCCTTGCTGAACACCAGCCAGCGCTCCCTTTCGGCCAGGTTCACGCCATGGGCCTGGAGTTCGTGCGCGATGACGCCGATCACGTCCGTCGAAAAACCCTCGGGCGGCGCGAGATCCACCAGATGCAACAACAGACGGGTGCGCTCGATGTGGCGCAAAAACCGCGTCCCCAGACCGTGTCCCTCGGCCGCACCTTCGATAAGCCCGGGGATGTCGGCGAGGACGAAACTGCGTTCTTGTCCGAGACGCACCACGCCGAGCGCCGGATGCAGCGTCGTGAAAGGGTAATCCGCGACCTTGGGACGCGCCGCGGACACCGCCGCCAGAAACGAGGACTTGCCGGCGTTGGGGAGTCCCAACAAACCGGCATCGGCCAACAGCTTGAGCTCCAGCCTCAGCCGCCGCACCTCGCCCGCGGTACCGGGCGTGGACTGTCTTGGCGCACGGTTGGTACTCGACTTGAAGCGCACATTGCCGCGCCCGCCCCGGCCACCGCGCGCCACGGCAAGGCTTCCGCCGGTCCGGGTCAGCTCGCCGATGAATTCCCCCGTATCGGCTTCGTACACCAGCGTGCCCGGCGGTACGGCAATTTCCAGGTCACTTCCCGAGGCGCCGGTGCGCTCGCGTCCGGCTCCTCCTTCTCCGGAAGTTGCCTTGAATCTGCGCTTGCTGCGGAAATCGACGAGTGTGGTCAGACCGGACTTGGCATAAAGATAAATGCTGCCCCCGTCGCCCCCATCGCCGCCGTCGGGCCCGCCGCGCGGAATGTATTTTTCACGGCGAAAACTGACGCAGCCCGGCCCGCCGTTGCCTGCGGACACGCCGATGATCGCTTCGTCCACGAATTTCATGTCAATTCACCCGATACGAAAAGCCCCGGCAGAGCCGGGGCTGTCAGGGGGTCATGATAGCGAAGTTCGCGTCAGTCGCTTCGGATGGAAACGAAGGTGCGCTGCTTTGCCCCGCGAACGCGGAAATCCACGCGCCCGGCGCTTCGTGCAAAAAGCGTGTGGTCCCGGCCCATGCCGACGTTCTCGCCCGCATGAAAATGGGTGCCGCGCTGGCGAATGATGATCTCGCCGGCCGTGACCTCTTGCCCGCCGAAGCGCTTGACTCCCAGTCGTTTGGATTGTGAATCGCGGCCATTGCGCGAACTGCCGCCTGCCTTTTTATGTGCCATCTGACTACTCTCCTTCGCCTGAAGACTTGGCCTTGGCCCGTGACTCGCTCTTAGCGGACGATCCGGCCTTGGCGGGCGCCTCTTCTTGTGTCGACGACTTGGCCTTGCCTGAGGACTTGGCGACGATCTCGGAAATCTTCACTTCGGTATAAGCCTGCCGGTGCCCCTGGCGGCGGCGGTAATTCTTGCGCCGCTTGAACTTGATCACGTGAATCTTCTTGCCGCGGCCCTGCGCCGTGACTTCGCCGCGCACGCAGCCGCCCTCGATCCAGGGCGCCCCGATGCTTACCTTGCCGTCGTCGCCAGAGATCAACGCCACCTGGCCGAATTCGATCTGATCGCCCTGTTCACCGGGGAGCTTCTCCAGACGCACCACCTCGCCGGGCTTGACCGGGTATTGTTTTCCGCCGGAAGCGATTACCGCGTACATGTCCATGCCATGAAGTTACCGAACGCGATATTGTAAATTTCGGCCCGACGCAAGTCAAGCAGCCCGATATCCGGGAAAGGTTCGGCGCTTTTGTACCGGCGAGGCCGACCCCGCTTCCGCGCGAGCCATGGCGCCGCAACCTGACATTTTTTGGCATGGCTGCGACATTTTTGTCGCGTTCCGCATGCTCAGCGCCGATCGGCACGGCTTGAAGCCGACCCTCCGCGGCAACTCCTCTGCGCTGCAAACCCGCCTGTCGTGCGGTGTTGCCGGCAATTCGCAGCCAAAAAGAAGCATCACGCCGCATTTTGGCACGATTCTTGCTGGAATGACAGTGAAAGCGGCGCCATCGCGTCCATATATCTGCACGAGACAATTGGGAGAGCATCATGACATTCAGTTTTCCTCACTTGAACCGGAAACCCCTGTCCAGGTCCGACCGCGAATTCGAAGCCGAACTGGACTACCTGTTGTCCGGCCTCGAAACCGCCGCCCCCAAGGCAGGACACCCTTCCGGCCTGAGAGAGCGCGCACCGCAACCAGACCGTCAATCTGAAGGAAAAGTATCGGCTGCACGGCTGCACGACCGCTCCCCGCTTTTCACGTTTTCACGCGGTAGCGGCCTTTTATAAGCCTTCTCCACGTGGAAATTGCGTGGAAATTGGGGGAAATTGGGGGGAAATTGGGGACAGGAAATTGGGGACATAAGAAATTGGGGACAGACCACGGTTTATGGAAATTGGGGACAGACCACGGTTTATCAGCCCGATTTTTCGCTTCTGCTGCTCGGCCGCCCTGACTTGCCCGGAGTCACTCGCCGACGCAGCATGGTCGCAACCTCCTGCTCGAACCGCTCCGAGCCCAGTGCATAATTGCCGTTCGTCGCTTTGCGAATTTGATCCACCAACCCAGAATCAAGCTGATACCGGAACAGGTCTCGATAGGCCCGCTGGCGCTCCTTTGCGCCAACACCAAGCCTCTTGTACAACGAATGCGGCGTAAGCAATTCGCTGGCCTCCCCTTGAGCATTCGCTCCATAACTCGACCAGCGATATTGCCCCGGGTGCTCCACCATCGCCGCCCGTACAGGATTGAGCTCAATGTATCGGTAGCAGCTGAGAACATACGCCCCTTCGCCGGCCAAGCAGGAACGATACCGTCCTTCCCATAGCGTGCCGCTGCGTCGGTAACTGCGATTGATGTATTGGACGTAGCGCTGTCCCAGGCGCTTCATCAACCGGCCGACCCCTTGGGCAGTATCCGATGACAACAACAAGTGCACGTGATTGGTCATCAGCACATAAGCATGAAGCCGACAGACCTCACGCTCGGCATACTCGCCCAGCCAGTCAAGGTAAAAGCGGTAGTCGTCGTCGGCAAAAAAGCACGCCTGGCGATTATTGCCTCTCTGAATCACATGAACCGGCACATGCGGCAACATCAAGCGCGCTCGTCGCGGCATCTCCCCTCTCCATCTTTTCCGTCAGCTTATCATCTCGCCTGCATGAGCTGAAAAACCGTGGTCTGTCCCGAATGGCACTTGGTCTGTCCCGAATGGCACTCGAATGGCACTTACTTTAGCTTTCGTGGATGACCGTGTTTGCGGATTCTCTCGCGTGCAGCGGCTCGTGGTTCACATGGCAGCGGGAAGGGTCTCGATCGTTTTTTGAGCGCTCGCGGTTCGATGCGCCCCGGCCTTCGCCCGACTCTGTGTTGAGCGATCAGACGAACAAATCGTTCATCTGTGCCTGATCGAAGGGCGTCGCATAGCGCCAGGCAACGAACCATTGCAAGGTATGCTTGAAGCTGAGCTCGCGCGGCATGGTGCGAGCCTCGAGAGCGGCTTGCGCCATCATCAGACGGATGAGGTTGTAGGAAAGCAAATATACCCACACTTCCTTCTCGGCCATGGCCGGCGTTTTGCAGCTCAGCCGCTCCATGCCGAGCGTGATCTTGATCTGGCGCAGGTCAAGCTCCACGTGCCAACGCTGTTTGTA
>JAKDMP010000071.1 GCA_030452225.1 Gammaproteobacteria bacterium | reverse complement strand
CGGGAATCGAGCCGAATTCGCAAATCACCACCCCCGCAGCCGCGCTGCAGCCCCCCTGGGTGGCGCTGGCGGAGACGAAACTCGCCGCCGCCGGCACCACGATCGACGCCGTAACCGCCGCCGAAGCCGTGCCTGAACTGTTTGTCACGATCGTCTGGCTAGTGTACTGCTGATCCGGCTCCACCATCGCGGGTGCACTCAGAGCCAAAGCCAAGTCACCCACTCCATAGAAATACGCAGCTCCTTGGTACTGGCTGCCATTGGAGCTATCGTCAGGTGCGCTGATAAGCGCGATAGTTCCGTCGAGAGCAATACCACTACCGAAGAAGTCGTCCCCCGATGTATCGGCCGACGCGAATCTTCGCGTTTCGCTCCAAGTGCCACCAGTATTCGCAAATACGTAGACTTGCGGTTGATGAAGCCATGTGCCATTGTCGTAGGGCTGATCAGCTATGAGTGCACGTGAACCAGAAAGCGCTATCCATATGCCGAACCAACGGTTTGCAGTACCGTCACTGGCGACAAGTTTCTGCGTTTGGCTCCAAGTGCTGCCGGATTCAGTAAATATGTAGGCCGCGCCTTGAAAAACGCTTCCGTCAATCTCGGCATTGTCTGCGCCGATAATCGCGGTTGTACCGTTAAACGCGATTGATCTGCCGAAATGATCCCCCGACATCCCGTCGCTTGCGCCCAGCATCTGCGTTTGCATCCAGCTGCCATTCGACTTCGTGTACACCAGAACTTTACCGGGTGGCTCCTCGCCGGTCTGCTTGTTGGACTCGGTTTTCCTGATGAAAGCCGTAGTTTCGTTAATGGCAATTGCGTGACCGAGACTTATCCAATAGTCTGGGTCGCTAGCAGTGATTTTCTGGGTCTGCGTCCACACTCCGTTGGATTTCGTAAACACATATGTCGAACCGATATGAGCGCCCGGGAAACTGCCTACCATGAGGGTGTTACCGCTAAACGCAATAACTTTGCCAAAATAGCTGTAAGCTTGTCCATCACTTGCGGTGATCATTTCTTCCTGAACCCAATTACCATTTTGCTTTCCGTATACATAGACAGCTCCTTGCCCTACGTTGCCGTTAATTGTCGCACCGTATGAACCGATGAATGCGGTGTTACCGTTGATGATGATCGAGGGCCCCCACCCACTTCCCCAAGTACCATCGGGAGCAGGAAATGATTGCGTTTGGCTCCATGTGCCGCTTCCTTTTGTAAATACATAGACCGTAACTGGAAGCGGTTGGCCAGTGTCCGGATCGTACGGAAGATTAGTAATAAAGGCCGTCGATTCATTGACAGCGACAGCGCGTCCAAAAACATTATTGGCTCCAGCATCGCTGGCGGTGACCTTCTGCTCGATCCAGATGAGCGGGTCTATGATGAGCGGATAGGTGGCGTGGGCGTCGTCGACAGTGATCAGTATGCGGCCGCCCCGAGCCTTCAAGGATGAAGGGATAACTTGGCCGTCGGCATCGGTGACGACGAGCTTGCCGTAGCGGAGCGCGCCCCACGCAATCGTATCGCCTGCTGGATTCCCGCTTGCGCGGGAATGACGGACAAATGGAGCACCGGCATCCTGGCGGCTCGTCTCGAGCGCCAGTACCAGTTCGCCGTGTCCCTTTGGACGTTCCGCGAGCGTAAAGCCCTGTTCGAAGCCCATCGGCAGTGCTTTCCACCATTCGCTGAGTACACCATGCGGGTAGCTGACCCGGTTGTCTTCGATCACCGGCTTGACGGGGGCGATAACTTTCAGCTCGGTGCCCCGGCCGTAGGCGGTGAGACGCATGGCCAGTACGCCGGCGCCAGCAAATTGTGCGCCATGCCGATCGAAACAGGCTTCGAGCGACGAGTGCGACAACGTCACGCAGCCGTCGTTGCCAATTCGATAAGCGTTGCCCGCATCCCTCTCAAGCGCCCTGAATAGGGCCGGGCGCAGTGCATGAGGCATTGCCGCCGGATTTCGAGACGGCGCCGTTCCAGCATTCGTTACGTCACCGGTGGAATTCCGAGCCAGTGCCGGCACAGAAAAGCACGCGATTGTAAACAACATCAGCAATGTTCTGGTTTGAAAGCCACTCATGTCTCGACCCTCCCTGCAAAACCGGATAGCAACTTGCACTCCCGCATAATACGAGATGAGACGCAAAACGTCAAAAATCGGGAAAACGACACAACAATGGCGCCGTTACTCATGTGCATTCAATCATGGGCATAATCGGGGCTGCGAGGCCGGGGCAGAAACGGCGGCGCCACTTCTGCTCTATGATGGTGTCAGTTGTAGGAAGAAAACATGCGCGGGCAGGGTATTCACGTGGTTCGAGGGGACACTGAAATGGTTTTATCCATCGTAGGCGAGGCAGCATCCGGCCCCGAGAAACCGGTCATGGGGCTGGAGGCGATCACGGCGCTGGCCGCCGACGACCTGCGCGCGGTGGACGCCTTCATCCGCAAGCGGCTGGCCTCCGATGTCGAGCTCATCAACGAGCTGGCCAACTATATCGTCGGCAGCGGCGGCAAACGCTTGCGCCCGCTGGTGGTGCTGCTGGCGGCGCGCGCCGCCGGCTACACCGGCTCGGTGCACATCAACCTGGCCGCGGTGGTGGAGTTCATCCACACCGCGACCCTGCTCCATGACGATGTCGTGGACGGCTCTGAGCGGCGCCGCGGGCGGGAAACCGCCAACGCGCTGTGGGGCAATGCGCCGAGCGTGCTGGTGGGGGATTTTCTCTACTCGCGCTCGTTCCAGATGATGGTCGAGGTCGAGCGCATGCGGGTGATGAGCGTGCTCGCCGACGCCACCAACGCGGTCGCCGAGGGCGAGGTGCTGCAGCTCATCCATTGCAACGATCCCGACACCAGCGAGGCGCGCTATTTCGACGTCATCGAGCGCAAGACGGCGCGCCTGTTCGAAGCGGCGGCGCGGCTGGGCGCCGTCATCTCGGATCGGAGCCGCGAGGAGGAGGATGCCTTCGGCGCCTACGGTCTGAATCTCGGCATCGCTTACCAGTTGATCGACGATGTGCTCGATTACAGCGCCGACCCGGCGCAAACCGGCAAGAATCTCGGCGACGATCTGGCCGAGGGCAAGGCCACGCTGCCGCTGATCTATGCCCGCGACCACGCCAACGACGATGCGGCGGCCACCCTGCGCCGCGCAATCGAGCGCGGCGGCACCGATTCGCTTTCCAGAGTGATCGGGACCATCGACGAAACCCGCGCCCTCGGCTATGTGCGACAGCGCGCCGCCAGTTTCTGCGACGCGGCCTGCGCGGCGCTCGCACCGTTCCCGGCTTCGCCCGAGCGCGATGCGCTCACCGCGCTCGCCCGCTTCGCCATTGCCCGCGCCTACTGACGACAAGGCGCTTTAGCGAACACGGTGGATGCGCTTCGCTTATCCACCCGACCGGGGATTGGGTTGTTTTTTCAACGGCTTGTTGGAAAATCCGGAATACCCCTCTTCCACAAGGATACAGAGTCGCACGCATGGCGCGCTCCTACACCCGATTGTCGGCGGAGGTAGGAGCGACGGCCCCCGTCGCGATGGGCATGCACACATTCCAACATCGCATCGCGGCCGGGACGTCCGCTCCTGCCCGTTTTCTCATCCATCCTCGTCCCGACGAAGCCTGTCCCCGACCCCGATCGGAGAGCCGGGGGGCCAGTATGGATACGCATCCCGGCCACGGGCCGGGATTCATCACAAACTGGATGCCGGCTTTCGCCGGCATGACGAGGGGGAAAGGCACTTTCGCGGCAGGGCTGCAAAGAACACAGAGTCAACCGGACGTTGCCTCAAGGCGGCGCGTAGACTAAAATAACCCGTTCGCGGTCGGGGTGTAGCTCAGCCTGGTAGAGCACTACGTTCGGGACGTAGGGGTCGTAGGTTCAAATCCTGTCACCCCGACCATTTTCAGCTTCTTTCCTGCTCGCCATCCCGCATCCATCCAGCTCGACCGGGTGGAGCGGAATGCGTTCGCCTTCGAAATGCGCCCAATGCCAGGCAAAGTCGTGCCCCGTCTCGGGGTGTATGACTTCGGGCGCAATGTCCGCCAGGGGGCGCAGCACGAAGGAATACGCGAGGATGTCGGGACGCGGGATCCGCAATCCGTCGAGGCGGACCGTCTCGGCGCCATACAGCAAAAGATCCAGGTCCAATTCACGAACGGCGAGTTTTTCGCCATGGTCCCGCCCCGCCTCGCGCTCCAGTTCCTTGAGGCGATCGCGCAGCGCTTCCGGCGTCTCGAGGGTGCTGCCTCGTACCACGGCATTGATGAAGTCGGGACCATCGAGCCCCACCGGCGCGCAGCGGTACAAGGGCGAGATGGCGAGCGGCCCGTAGGCGGCCCCGAGCGCCGCAAGGGCAGCCGGTACGTGACGTTGCGGCTCGACATTGCTGCCGATGCCGATGTAAATGGCCTGCTCAGGCATCCGTGCCGCGTTCGATGACGACACCCACGTTTTTGGCGCCGGTCACCGCGCCCGGCTTGCGCACTGTCACGCGCAGCCAACGGACTCCGAACTCTTCGATGATGAGCCTGGCCACGGCCTCGGCCACCGTTTCGACCAGTTGGAACTTTCCACCCTCTACCAGCGCGCGAACCCGCTGGGTGATGGCCTTGTAATCCCGGGCATCGGCAATGTCGTCGCTGGCAGCGGCGCGGGCGGCATCGGTGGCCAGTTCGAGGTCGAGCAAGAGGCGCTGGCGAATGCGTTTTTCCCATTCGAAAACGCCAATCGTGGCCTCCAGTTTCAACTCTTCAATCAACACGCGGTCCATATTCACTCCCTTGCTGCAAGGTGGTTACTTTCCGGGCGACTGCAATTCATCGAGCGGCCAGCGTGCGCGCACTTTGGCCGGTTGCGGCCGCTCGCCCGCTGCAAGACGGCGCCAGCCGGCATGCGCAATCATCGCACCATTATCGGTGCACAGGCCGGGCGCCGGAAAAATGACCCGCACGCCCTGCCTTTCGGCCATGCGTCCGAGCCCTTCGCGCAGGCGCGCATTGGCGGCGACGCCGCCGGCCACGACCAGCTCCCCGTGGCCGGTTGCCTCGAGGGCGCGGCGGCTTTTTTCGCACAGCACCTCCACCACCGCCTCCTCGAAATCGCGGGCGAGATCGGCGCGCCACCCGTCATCGCCACCGTCTTGTTTGCGCGCAGCATAGAGCACGGCGGTTTTCAGCCCGCTGAAGGAGAAATCGCAGCCGGGACGATTCAGGAGCGGGCGCGGGAGATCGAATCCGCCCGCCCTGCCCGTGGCCGCAAGCCGCGCAAGCTCGGGGCCGCCTGGATAGGGCAAACCCAAAAGGCTCGCGGTTTTGTCGAAGGCTTCGCCGGCGGCGTCGTCGAGGGTGGTGCCGAGCAGCCGGTATGCGCCCAGCGCCCGCGCCTCGACCAGTAAAGTATGGCCTCCCGATACGAGCAGCACCACAAAGGGAAATTCGGGCGCATCCTCGCCCATCAGCGGCGCCAGCAGGTGGCCTTCGAGGTGGTTGACCGCCAATGCCGGGAGTGCGCGGGCCGCCGCAAACGCCGTTCCCAACGACGCACCCACCAACAGCGCCCCGATCAGGCCAGGCCCCGCCGTCCAGGCCACCGCGTCCGGCGCGCCCGCCTCGGCCAGGGCCCGCTCCACCATGGGGGCGAGTCTTCTCACATGATCGCGCGAGGCAAGTTCCGGCACCACGCCGCCATACTCACGGTGCAGCGCGATCTGGCTGTAAAGGGCCTCCCACACGATCCCCGTGCCCTCCTGATAAACGGCGACGCCGGTCTCGTCGCAGGAGGTCTCGATTCCGAGCACCTTCACCTTTGGGCCTCTTCATACATGGCGGCGAGGATACACCCATCGCACAGCGTTCGGCGGCGGCACAACCCGACTCGACCGTCGTTTTGCGCCTGCGGGCCTTGGCGCAGGCCATCAAACCGGATAAAGTAGGGGTTTTCGCGTCCCGCGGCCCCGGCGCCGGGACTTTTCCGCCAAGACAAGAGGACAAGCAGCAATGTACCGGATACTGACTACCGCCTTTGTCGGCGCACTGGGTGCCCTTGCACTCTCGGCCTGCACCAACGCCGAGCACAGTAGCGCAAACATGCAATCCGACCCTTCCACCAATTCCGCTGTCGCCGCTTCCAGCGGCACGCAGGGCAATCCGCTGCTCACTCCCAGCAGCTTGCCGTTTCACGCCCCGGAATTCGACAAGATCAAGCCCAGTGACTTCAAGTCCGCCATCCTCCAGGGCATGGCCGAACACTTGAAGGAAGTCGAGGCGATCGCCAACAATCCCGCGCCGCCCACCTTCGAGAACACGCTGATTGCGCTGGAGAAGAGCGGTCAACTGCTGAACCGGGCGATGATGACCTTCAGCGTGCTCGCGGGCGCCGATACCAACCCGACGCTGATCAAGACGCGCCAGGAGTTGGCACCCAAGCTCGCCGCGCACCGCGACAAGGTTCTGTTGAACGAAAAACTCTGGGAACGCGTCCGGACCATCTGGAACGAGCGCGATTCGCTCGACCTCGGCCCCGAAGACCAGCGCCTGCTCACCGTCTATCACAGAAGATTTGTGCACGCCGGCGCCAAGCTGCCCGATGCCGATCAGGCGAAGCTCAAGGAGTTGAACCAGAAGGCCGCGACCCTCAGCGCCACCTTCTCAAAGAAACTGCTGGAAGCCAACAAGCATGGCGCGCTCGTGGTGTCCGACAAATCGAAACTCGCCGGTTTGAGCGATGCCAGGATTGAAGCCGCTGCCAAGCTGGCCGAAAAGCGCGGACTCAAGGGCAAATGGGTCATCCCCCTTCAGAACACGACCCAGCAGCCCATTCTGGCTTCCCTCGACAATCGCGCCGTGCGCAAGCAACTGTTCATGAATTCATGGACGCGGGCCGCCGGCGACAATGACTGGAACACCCGCGACACCGTCGCCAAGCTGGCCAAGGTGCGCGCGCAAAAGGCGAAACTTCTCGGCTACCCGAACTACGCCGCCTGGAAACTCGTGACCCAGATGGCCAAAACGCCCGAGAACGTCATGGATTTCATGGGCAAGCTGGTCGGTCCGGTTACCGCCAAGGCGAAGCAGGAAAAGAAAGAGTTGCAGCAACTCATTAACACCAGCGGCAAGCATTTCGAACTCCAGCCCTGGGACTGGTTCTATTACGCCGAGAAGCTGCGTGAAAAGAAGTACGGCATCGATCAGGACGATATCAAACCCTACTTCGAGTTCAACAATGTGTTGGAAAAAGGCGTCTTCTACGCCGCGAACCAGCTCTACGGCCTTACATTCGAGCGGCGTCACGACCTGCCGGTGTGGGAACCCGGCGTGCGCGTTTATACCGTCTTCGACAAGGACGGCTCGCCGCTCGGCCTGTACTACCTCGATCTGTACAAGCGCGACAACAAGCGCGGCGGCGCCTGGATGAGTGAAATGGTGGGGCAATCGAAACTGCTCGGTACCCTGCCGGTCGTGTACAACGTACTCAACGTTCCCGAGCCCGTGGCCGGAGAGCCGACGCTTCTGACCTTTGACGAAGTGCATACCCTGTTCCACGAATTCGGCCACGCCCTGAACGGCTTTTTCTCCAACGTGAAATACCCGAGCCTTTCGGGCACCGCCAGGGCGCGCGACTTCGTCGAGTTCCCCTCGCAGTTCAACGAACACTGGGCGCTGTACCCCGAGATACTCAAAAACTACGCGATCCACTACAAGACTGGCGAGCCGATGCCGCAGTCGCTCATCGACAAGCTCAAGGAGTCGCGGCACTTCAACGCCGGCTACGGCATGGGCGAGCTGGTGGCGGCGGCCGAGCTGGACATGCAGTGGCACATGCTGCCGGCAAGCGCGCCGCTGCAGAACGTGGCCAAGTTCGGGCCCAAAGCGCTCAAGAAGGTCGGCATCTACATGGAAGACGTGCCGCCGCGTTACCGCTCGAGCTACTTCAACCACATCTGGGGCAGCGGCTACGCCGCCGGCTACTACGCCTACCTGTGGACGGAAATGCTCGCCGACGACGCCTACCAGTGGTTCCTCGATCACGGCGGGCTCACGCGCGAGAACGGCAACCGCTACCGCAAACTGATCCTCGCCCGCGGCAGCAGCGTGGATCCCGCCGAAATGTGGCGCCAGTTCTACGGCGGTCCGCCGAAGATCGGCCCCATGATCAAATTTCGCGGCTTGAGTCAGTCCACCGACTCCGGCAAATAAGCCCCCGAATCGAATACTATTCAGGGCCGGCATCAGCCGGCCCTTTTTTTCGCAACCGGAGTTCCATCATGACTTACCACGGAAGCTGTCACTGCGGGAAAGTAGCCTGCGAAGTAGAGTGCGAGATTGGCGAGGTCGTTTCGTGCAACTGTTCGATCTGCCGGCGCAAGGGGCACTTGCTCACCTTCGTCCCCCTCGACAAATTCAAGCTTGAAACCCCCAGGGAAGACCTGGGCGATTACCTGTTCAACAAGCACCACATCCATCATCATTTTTGCCTTGCCTGCGGCTGCTCGCCGTTTGCGCTCGGCAGCGACGGGAAAGGCAACGAGATGGCGGCGGTAAACGTGCGCTGCCTCGATGGCGTGGACATCGAGTCGCTCCAGATCAGGCACGTGGACGGCCGAAGTTTGTGAGGGTTCCGAAGCCTCCGGACGCGCCGGCATTCGACGATTTCGAGCCCGAGGCGGTCGCGGCCGGCTTGGAACGGCGCATCGGTCGGGCGCGCGAGCAGATCGAGGAAATGCTTGCGCAAGAGCCGCAAGCGCTCATTCCAACCCTCGAACTCATCGGCGAGGATCTCGATCGGCGCTTCGCGCCGCTGCGACACCTGAACTCCGTCGCCTCCACGGAGGAAGTTCGAAAGGCATACGAAAAGACCCTGGCGCTGTTTACCGATTACGACACCTGGCTCGGCCAGCACCAGGGCCTGTACAGCGCGTTCAAGACCTTGTCGGAGTCGAAGGATTTCCCGGCGCGACCGCAGGCCGAACAGGCGCTGGTGAAGCACGCCCTGACCGGCTTTCATCTGTCGGGCGCCGATTTGCCGGATGCACGGCGCGAAGAGGTTCGCGGCCTGCTTGCGCGCTTGAGCAAGCTCGGCAACCGTTTCGAGACGCAACTCCTCGATGCCACCGAGGCCTGGAATCTGCACGTCAGCGACGAGGCGCAATGCGCAGGCTTGCCGGAGACTGTGACGGCGCTCCTCGGCGAGCGCGCACGGGAGAAGAGGCTCGATGGCTGGCTGCTCACGCTCGATCCCGGCGTCGTCGATGCGGTGCTGACTCATGCGCAGGACCGCGCGCTGCGACGCAGCGTCTACGAGGCCTGGACAAGCCGCGCCTCCGAATCCGACGCCCATGCCGAACACGACAATGCCCCCGTGATCGTCGAGCTCCTCGCCGCAAGACACCAACTCGCCCGCACGCTCGGCTATGACAACTTTGCCGAATATGCCCTGGTCGAACGCATGGCAGACAGCGCCGCGGAAGTTGCGGCGTTCCTGCATGATCTCGCCCGCCGAGCCCGGCCTCGCGCACAGGAGGAATTCGTCGAACTCGGCCGATTTGCCGGCGAATGCGGGCTCGACGGGCCGCTTGCGCCCTGGGACATCGGCTACTACTCGGAGAAGCTGCGCAAGGCCCGTTACGGCCTGGACCGGGAGCGCCTGCGCCGCTACTTTCCGCTCGAACATGTCCTGGCGGGTTTGCGCAATCTGTTTCGCGAGCTCTATGGCCTGCGTTTTCGTGACGTCGAAGACGCCCCGGTCTGGCATTCGACGGATGTGCACGTGTGGGAGCTCGCCGACGCCGAAGGTCAGCCTGCAGGACGACTGTATCTCGACCTCTACGCGCGCCCCGGCAAACGCGCCGGCGCATGGATGGACGAAGGCGGGCACCGGCTCGATCTGGCCGGCGTCAAGAGGCGGCCCACGGCTTTTCTCACCGCGAACTTCCTGCGACCGGCGCAAGGCAAACCCTCCCTGCTGGCACACGACGACGTGGTCACACTTTGCCACGAGCTCGGGCACTGCCTGCATCACCTGCTGACGCAGGTGGGTTATCCCTCGGTCGGCGGCATTTCCGGAGTCGAATGGGACGCGGTGGAATTCCCGAGCCAGCTCCACGAAGGCTTTGCCTGGCATCCGGCGGGCCTCTCCCTGCTGGCGGCCGATGTCGACAGCGGTGAAGCCATGCCGGGCGAACTGATCGAGGCACTGGACAAGTCGCGCAGTTTTCATGGCGCGCTCCGGCTCGTGCGCCAACTCGAATTCGCCCTGTTCGACCTTGAGCTTCACCGCCTCGCGCAACCCGCGACCGACATCGGCGAGGTGCGCCGGGTACTTGGGAGCGTGCGCCAGGAAGTCCGGGTGACGCCCGTCGCGGACTGCGATCGCTTCGAGTGCGGTTTTTCGCACATCTTCGCCGGTGGTTATGCCGCGGGCTACTACAGCTATCTTTGGGCCGAGGTCATGGCGCGCGACGGCTTCGCCGCGTTTACGAACGGCGCTGATTTATGTGCCGACGCGGGACAACGGCTGGCTGCCACCACCTATGCCGACGGCGGCAGCCGGCCGGCGCGCGAGCTTTTCCACGACTTTCGCGACCGTGATCCCGATCCTGCCGCCCTCCTCGCCACCTACGGAATATCATAGGCCATTGATAAACATGACTTTTGTTACAGTTAAACTTTTTTAATGTCGATTGCTCTAAACTAGGGTAGAGTGCCAAGTCAGCATTGTCGGCGCGGCATGCGGCAAGGGCGCTCCCGGAGGTGCCCCATGAAGCGCATGATTACTGGAGTTCTGTTGGCGGCAGCCATCGCCTTGCCGCTTTCCCTGATTTCGGCGCCCACCGCCTCGGCAGGCGTGAGTATCAGCATTTCGGTCGGCTATGCCCCGCCGCTGCTCCCCTGGTATCCACAGCCGCCCTGTACCGGCTATGGTTACTATTGGGTTCCCGGCTATTGGGGCTGGGGCCCGTACGGCTACTATTGGATACCCGGCGCTTGGGTATATCCACCCGTGGTGGGCTTTTTGTGGACGCCGGGTTACTGGGGCTGGTGGGGTGGCCGATTCTGGTGGCACCCGGGATACTGGGGTATCCGCGTCGGCTTTTACGGCGGCATCCCCTACGGGTACGGCTACAACGGGTACGGCTACCATGGCGGTCGCTGGCACGGCGGCCGCTTCCACTACAACCGGGCGGTGACCAACCTCGAGCCGAGTACCCTCGACGCCAGCTACAATCAGCCGGTCAAACATCGTGTGCGCCAACGCCAGCGCATGAGTTACAACGGCGGCAGCAGCGGCGTTCAACGGCGGCCAACGACGGCGCAAAAGAGCATGCTGAGCACGCGCCACCTCAAGCCGACGCAAGCACAGTTGCACCTGGTCAAAAGCGCGAGCGAGAACCCCGCTTTGCGCTTTTCCAACAATGGCGGCCATCCCTCGATCGTGGAAATCAGCCAACTGACCCACGCATCCACCTTGCGCGCCAAGCGCGAGGATCGCCTGGCTTCGCTCGACGACAAGCCCGCGACAGCGCATCGCGACCGCAACGGCCCGGGGGACGAGGCCGTGTTCACGGCCAAACCTCCCGTGATGACGGCAAACCCCAGGCCGACGACATCGCCCCCGGGGATGCACAAAAAGCCGCCCGTGATGACGGCAAACCCCCGGCCGACGACATCGCCCCCGGGGATGCACAGAAAGCCGCCCGTGATGACGGCAAACCCCCGGCCGACGACATCGCCCCCGGGGATGCACAGAAAGCCGCCCGTGGCAGAGCCGCAGCCTCCCACGGTTCGCCATCCCCCGCGGCGCCGGCCGAGCATCTCGACGCGGCCGCGCTCCTCGACCCGGCCGCATCGGGTCAGGCACCCGCCGAGCGTCGCGCCCCGTCACGACAGTTCGATCCAGCGGCTGCAACCGAAGCCTCCGTCGCGCAGGCATGCGCGTCCTCATCGCCAGTCGCGCCCGCCCGTCCACAGGCCCACGACACAAAGGCCGCACAGGCGCAAGGCGCGACCGACGATCCAGCATCGACGCTCGGCTCCGTCCGTTCAGCGACCCATCAGACGGCCGACGCATCACCGTGGCGACGACGGTGAGCGGCGCCGATAAATTCCCGTTTTTCGTTCAACCCGAACCAAAGGGCCGGCACCATCGCCGGTCCTTTTTATTTGCGATTACAATGCAAAAATCCCGTTTGCGTTCGAACAATGAAAGTTGCCACCTGGAACGTCAATTCGCTGCGCGTGCGCCTGCCCCACGTTCTCGACTGGAGTGCCGGCGCGGAGCCGGATCTGCTCGCACTGCAGGAAACCAAGGTCAACGACGACAGGTTCCCGCGGGACGAACTCGAAGCCGCGGGCTGGACGTTCGAATACACGGGACAACCCGCCTACAACGGCGTCGCGGTTCTC
>JAKDMP010000008.1 GCA_030452225.1 Gammaproteobacteria bacterium | reverse complement strand
CTCTGTCTCTTCTGAGACCCGTCAGAAATAACATACAAGCGAGCTTGCTCGCGATGTCTCGTCGCGGCGTTTGTCGCGAGCATGCTCGCTCCCACAGTTGGTCCGGCCGACTTAATCGAAGGCGTGTTTGAGGCGTTGGGCGGCTTCGATCAACACCGACTCGTCGCTGGCATAGGAAAAGCGGATATGTCCCGGCGTGCCGAAAGCGCTGCCGGGCACGCCGGCAATTTCGGGATTCTCGAGCAGCCACTTGGCGAATTCGATGTCGTCGCTCATGTCCAGGGCCTGCATCGCTTCCCGGCAGTCGACGAAGGCGTAAAAAGCCCCCGGCGGCAGCTTGCAGGCGAAGCCGTCGATCTCGTTTAGCGCCGCGACGAAGCTGTCGCGCCGGCTTTTGAACGTGTCGCGCATGCTGCGCACGCAAGTCTGGTCGCCATCGAGCGCAGCAATCGTCGCGATTTGCGACAGACTGGTGGGGTTCGAGGTGCTCTGGGACTGGAGTTTTTTCATCGCGCCAATGAGCCACTTCGGGCCGGCCGCATAGCCCAGCCGCCAGCCGGTCATGGCGTAGGCCTTGGAAACGCCGTTCAAAACGAGCGTGCGATCGCGCAGCGACGGCGCCGCCATGACGATATTGACGAAATCCGAATCGTCGTAGAGCAGGTGCTCGTAGATGTCATCGGTGAAAATCATGACGTTGTCATGGGCTTCGAGCGCTTTGCCGAGCACTGCCAATTCATCGCGGGAGTACACCGCTCCTGACGGATTGTTCGGGCTGTTGAGAATCAGCAGGCGTGTTTTCGGCGTGATCGCATCTTCGAGTTGCTTCGGCGTGAGCTTGAAATCGTTCTCCGGCGGGCAGTCGAGGATGCGCGGTTCGGCTTCGGCGAGCCTGGCCTGGGCCGGGTAGGAAACCCAGTAGGGCGCCGGGACCAGCACCTCGTCGCCGGGATTCACCAGCGCCATGCAGGCGTTGTACAGCGAGTGCTTGACGCCGCAACTGGCAATGATCTCGTCGGCGGCGTACGCGAGCCCGTTCTCGCGCTCGAGTTTACCGGCAATGGCGCGTTTGAGCTCGGGCATACCGTCCGCGGCGGTGTAATGCGTTTCGCCCTTCGCGGCGGCTTGGGCCGCCGCTTCGCAAATGAAGTCGGGCGTGTTGAAATCCGGTTCGCCGGCCGACAGATTGAGAATCTTGCGGCCGGCGGCGGCCAATTCCTTGGCGCGTGCATTGATCGCCATCGTGGGCGACGGCTGGATGGCCGACAGTCGTCGAGCGGACTCGTTATTCATGAATAACCTTGAGTTTGAGCCAATCGCAGTATTGTAACGAAGCAGACTTGATTGGATGCTGACAAGCCGGGCCGCTCGCTGCCTATAATGGCCCGATGAATGCCGTACCCGAAACGCGCGAAAGCTTCAGGCTCGATTCCGATTATGAGCCCGCCGGCGGCCAGCCCGAGGCGATTGAAAGCCTCGTGCATGGGGTTGAACAGGGGCTCGCCCGCCAGGTACTGCTGGGCGTGACCGGCTCGGGCAAGACCTTCACCCTGGCCAACGTCATCGCCCGCAAGCAACGTCCGGCGATGGTGCTGGCTCCGAACAAGACGCTCGCGGCGCAACTGTACGGCGAGTTGCGGGAGTTCTTTCCCGGCAATTCCGTCGAGTATTTCGTCTCCTACTACGACTACTACCAGCCCGAAGCCTATGTGCCGGCGTCGGACACCTACATCGAAAAGGACGCCTCGATCAACGACCACATCGAGCAGATGCGCCTGTCCGCTACCAAGGCGATCCTGGAGCGGCGCGACACCATCATCGTCGCGACGGTTTCGGCCATTTACGGGCTCGGCGATCCCAAGCAGTATCTCGGCATGGTGCTGCATCTCGACCGCGGCGAGCGCGTCGATCAGCGCGAGATCCTGCGCCGGCTGGCGGAGTTGCAGTACCGTCGCAACGATCTCGACTTTCGCGCCGGTACCTGGCGGGTGCGCGGCGAGGTGATCGACGTGTTCCCGGCGGAAAGCGACAAGGAAGCGGTGCGCATTGAACTCGATGACGACGTCATAGAGTCGTTGAGCTACTTCGATCCGCTTACCGGCGAGCTGATTCGCCGGGTACCGCGGCTCACGGTGTATCCGCGCACGCATTACGTCACCCCGCGCGAGAAGCTGTTGGGTGCCGTGGACAAGATTCGCGACGAGTTGGCCGTGCGCCTGCCGGAGTTGCGCAAAGCCGGCAAGCTGGTCGAGGCGCAGCGGCTGGAAGAGCGCACGCGCTTCGACATCGAGATGATTCTCGAACTCGGCTATTGCTCCGGAATCGAGAATTATTCGCGACATCTTTCCGGTCGCGCGCCGGGTGAGCCGCCCCCCTGCCTGTTCGATTATCTCCCCGACGATGCGCTGCTTTTCATCGACGAAAGCCATGTCACCGTCTCCCAGCTCGGGGCAATGTACCGCGGCGACCGATCGCGCAAGGAGACGCTGGTCGAGTATGGCTTTCGTCTGCCTTCGGCGCTCGACAACCGGCCGCTGAGTTACGAGGAGTTCGAGCGTGTTGCGCCGCAGACGATTTATGTGTCGGCTACGCCGCGCGCGTATGAAATCGAGCAGTCCGGGCAGGTCGTCGAGCAGGTCGTCCGGCCCACGGGCCTGGTGGATCCAGAGACTGAAATTCGACCCGTTGCCAGCCAGGTGGACGATCTCATGTCGGAGGTAAAAAAACGTGCCGGGGCGAGCGAGCGCACGCTCGTGACGACGCTTACCAAGCGCATGGCCGAGGACCTGACCGAGTACCTGGGCGAGAACGGCGTGCGCGCACGCTATCTTCACTCCGACATCGACACGGTCGAGCGTACCGAACTCATCCGCATGCTGAGGCTGGGCAAATTCGATTGCCTGGTCGGCATCAATCTTTTGCGCGAGGGGCTGGATTTGCCGGAGGTTTCGCTGGTGGCGATCCTCGACGCCGACAAGGAAGGCTTCCTGCGCTCGGAAGGCTCGCTCATCCAGACCATCGGCCGGGCGGCGCGCAACATCAACGGGCGGGCGATTCTGTATGCGGACAGGATCACCGGCGCCATGCGCCGCGCGCTGGACGAAACCGAACGTCGGCGCAGGACGCAGCAGGCCTACAACGAGGCGCACGGGATCACCCCCCAGGGCATTCGCAAGGCGGTGGTGGACGTCATGGAGGCCGCATACGGCGAGCAAGGCACCAAGGCAAGCGCCTTCTCGCGGGCTGCCGAGGAGCGGGCGCAGTACCGCGGCATGTCCGCCGCCGAGCGCGAAAATTTGCTCAAGAAACTCGAAAAGAAGATGTACGAGCATGCGCGCAACCTGGAATTCGAGCAGGCGGCGAAACTGCGCGACGAGATCAACGAAATCCAGGAAATGGCTTTCGGCCCCGGCCTTCGCAGAACGGCTTGAGGAGGACCGGTTTCCAACCGGTATGCCGGCAAGATGCCGGCGCTCCGCATTTCGCTTTGCAGGAGCGGGCCACGCCCGCGACAGCCAAGAGCGTATGTGCCTTGTAGCGGCCATGGGCCGCTCCTACGCTAAGATGTTCCCCCCAAAGCGCCCGTAGCTCAGCCGGATAGAGCAGCGGCCTTCTAAGCCGCAGGCCGCAGGTTCGAGTCCTGCCGGGCGCGCCATTTACGTGTTGCCGGTGACCAGCTTTCCGGTGGCGGTTTTTGGGTTGCTCCCCGGCGTGAAAAAACATGTCAACCCTAAGCAGAAATGTCCCTGATCGTCGCGCCGGATCGCAGCCAGGTCACGATGATCGGCATTCAGCTCAGCATCCCGATTTTCAGCGGCGGCGGAATTCAATCCCAACTGCGCGAAGCGCGGGCCACGAGCAAGCAGGCCGAATACGAAGTGCTGGCGACGCGCTCGGATGCCGCGGTGAAGGTTCGCAAGGCCTTCCAGGACGTCACTGCCGGGGTTCAGCGCATCGCCGCACTTGAACAGGCAGCGATCGCCGCCAAGGCTTCGCTCGATGCCAACACGCTTGCCCTCAAGGTGGGCGTGAAGGACACCCAGGACGTTCTGAACGCCCAACAGAACTATTACCAGACGCTCGAGCAGTTGAGCCACGCTCGCTACCAGTACCTGATGTCGAAGCTCAGTCTCGACCTTTTGACCGGCCGGCTGGACGAGACCTCGATCGCGCGCATCAATCGCCGGCTCCATAGCCGCCAGGAGGGCTGCGAGCCGCTGGCGGATTGACTCGGGTCCGGCGCTCAGGCATCATGGGAGCCGATTCCCTGCCGAAGACGACGAGCCTCATGTCCACGCCTTCGACCGACGCGGCCGCCCCGCCTCCCGGCGGGAAGATGCACCACCCCCGCGGCCTTTACACCCTGTTTTTCACCGAGATGTGGGAGCGCCTGAGCTACTACGGCATGCGCGCCATCCTGGTGCTGGCCATGGTGGACGCGATCGCTACCGGTGGCCTCGGGCTGAGCGACCCAGTTGCCACGGCCATCTACGGTGTTTATACCGCGGCGGTATACCTGCTGGCCCTGCCTGGCGGCTGGATCGCGGACCGCTTGCTGGGCATGCAAAAATCCGTGTTTTACGGAGGCTGCATCATCGCGCTCGGCCATTTCTCCATGGCCATTCCGGCAGGCTCCACGCCGTTTTTCCTGGGCATGCTTCTCATCGCCGTTGGTACCGGCATGCTGAAACCCAACGTCAGCGCCATGGTGGGCGGGTTGTATCCGGAAGGCGGCGCCCGCCGCGATGCCGGGTTTTCGATCTACTACATGGGCATCAACCTCGGCGCGCTGCTCGCGCCGCTCGTCTGCGGCACCCTGGGGGAAAAGGTCGGCTGGCACTACGGCTTTGCCGCCGCCGGCGTCGGCATGGTGATCGGCCTGATCTGGTACAAACTGACCCAGCACCGCCTGGGAGAGGTCGGACGCCACCCCAGCCGCACGGGAGACGAAGCCAGGGACGCCGCGGACAAACGCAGGAACTGGATCATCCTGGGCGTGGGCGTCGCGATCGGCATCCTGATCATCGCCGGCATCGCCTCCGGCTTGATTCCGTTCAATGCCATTGCCATGGCGACCTGGACCGCCTACATCATCATCGCGCTGGCCGTGGTCTTCTTCGCCTATGTCTATATCCGCGGCAAACTCAGCCGCCAGGAAAAGCTCCATGTCGGCGGCATCATTCTGTTTTTCATCGCTGCCGCCATTTTCTGGTCCGGCTTCGAGCAGGCGGGTTCCACCTTCAACCTGATCGCCGAGCGCTTCACCGATCTGGTGTACTTCGGCTGGGAAATGCCCGCCAGCTGGACCCAGATGATTAATCCGATCTTCATCATCATCCTCGCGCCGTTCTTTGCGGCCCTGTGGATCAACCTGGGGCGGCGCAACCTGAATCCGTCGCTACCCTTCAAGCTTGCCATCGGTTTGATCCAGCTCGGTCTGGGCTTCGTCGTCATCATGTTCGCGGCGCAACTCATCATCTCCGGCGAGAAGGTGGATCTGACCTGGTTGCTCCTGACCTACCTGCTGCACACCACCGGTGAGCTGTGCCTGAGCCCGATCGGTTTGTCGGCGGTGACCAAGCTGGCGCCGGCGCGTTTCGAAGGACAGATGATGGGCACCTGGTTCATGGGGGCCGCGCTGGGCAATCTGATTGCCGGGCTGATGGCCGGCTGGTTCACCGAGGGTGACGTCAACGGCATGGCGGAGCAGTTCCGGAATGCCTGGATCGTTTACATCGCCGTCGGTATCCTGATGCTTCTCGCACTGCCGTGGCTCAAGAAGCTCATGGGCAATGTGAAGTAGCCGTCCGCAAGGGCCGAACGGCCCCGGGGTGCAGCCATTGACGTGTCGTCATCCGCTCCGGGAATATTCGTGATATTCTCCGAATTCGGTCTGTTCCGTTATACTAATGCGCTTGCGCCGCAGGGCGCCCGAGACGATGGTGGACGTAGCTCAGCAGGTAGAGCCCCGGGTTGTGGCCTCGGTGGTCGTGGGTTCAAATCCCATCGTCCACCCCATCATTCAGGCGGCTGTTGCCGCAGTCCCATGACATGGGCCGTTAGCTCAATCAGGCAGAGCAGTGGACTCTTAATCCATTGGTTGAAGGTTCGATTCCTTCACGGCCCACCAAATTCAGGCAATAACTTGTTGTGGACATCCGGAACGCAGACGGGTTGTCAGCGGACTTGGTGCATTCGAGATCGCGTTGTCGGCGGGGGACAGCTTCACCGCTCGCGGCAGGCCGAGACTCTCACGGGTGAGCGGCGGCAGTCGGGATCGTGGGGGATGCTGCGGATGAGCCGGAGCGCTGATTCGGTACAAGACCTGAAACGGCGGCGACAAAATTCCGCCGTCTGCGGAGTCCGGAAACATTGATTTCATAATTTCTTGGAACCACCTGCAAGTTGTGGATAAAAAACAAGTATTCGAGCTTTCAAGCGACATGGCCCAAGCTGGGTTTTCCGGACGGGGAACGATTCCCGCTGCCGGGTTATGGCGACAGGTTGACCTTTTCAATACAATAGGTCAGTCCGGTGTCCATGGGATGACCGGTTTATCCATCCAACAGAGGAATGAGCACCGATGAGCAGCATTGAAGAGCGTGTAAACAAGATCGTCATCGAACAACTCGGAGTCAAGGAAGAGGAAGTAAAGCCCGAGGCTTCTTTCGTGGATGATCTGGGTGCCGATTCGCTCGATACCGTCGAGCTGGTAATGGCGCTGGAGGAGGAGTTCGAGTGCGAGATCCCCGACGAGGAAGCGGAAAAGATTGCCACCGTCCAACAGGCGGTTGATTACGTCAAGGCGCACCTCGACTCCGAATAAACGGGTTGGCTGATCAAAGCTTCCGAGAAAGGTCCGAGATGCAACCGGAACGACGTGTAGTCGTGACAGGCATGGGCGTCATTTCGCCCGTGGGCAATTCAGCCGAGGCGGCCTGGCAAAACATCCTTGCCGGGAAAAGCGGCATCGGTCCCATAGATACCATGGACGTGTCGAAGTTCACCACCCGTATTGGCGGGCTGGTGCGGGACTTTGATACCGACCGTTACCTGGGTCCGAAGGAAGCCAGGAAAATGGATTTGTTTCTCCAGTACGGCTTTGCGGCCGGCCTGGATGCATTCGAGGATTCGGGCCTGGAGGTTACGGGAGAGAATGCGGATCGTCTGGGCGTACTGGTTGGCTCCGGAATCGGCGGGCTGGGCGTCATCGAGGCCGGCTACGAGGCCTACAAGAAGACTGGCGGCAACAAGCGCATGTCGCCATTCGTCGTGCCCGGAAGCATCGTCAACATGATTTCGGGCCACCTTTCCATTCGCCTGGGCCTGAAGGGGCCCAATCTCGCCGTGGCCACGGCCTGCACGACTTCCACCCACGCACTGGGTCTGGCGGCCAGGCTGATCGCTTGGAACGAGGCCGATGCGATGCTCGCAGGCGGGGCGGAGCGTTCGAGCGTACCCACCGGATTGGGCGGGTTCTGCTCGGCGCGGGCGCTGTCCCAGCGCAATGACGAACCGGAGCTCGCCAGCCGGCCCTGGGACCGTGATCGCGATGGCTTCGTCCTGGCCGACGGTTCGGCGGTGGTCATGCTCGAGGAGCTGGAGCATGCGCGCAGGCGCGGGGCGAACATCTACGCGGAGCTGCTGGGTTTTGGCATGAGCGGGGATGCCTTTCACATGACGGCGGCGTCGGAGGACGGAGATGGCGCGGCGCGCGCCATGCAGCATGCTCTGGATGATGCCGGGCTCGATCGCGAGCAGATTGGCTATATCAACGCCCACGCCACGTCCACGCTCAAGGGCGATGTAGCCGAAACGCTGGCCATCAAGAAGGTGTTTGGCGATCAAGCAAAGCTGATCCCCTGTTCCTCCACCAAGTCCATGACCGGCCACTTGCTGGGCGCGGCGGGTGCCATCGAAGCGGTATTCAGCATGTTGGCCCTGCGCGACCAGACGCTGCCGCCGACGATCAACCTGGATAATCCGGACGAGGGTTGCGACCTGGACTTCGTTCCCCACACGGCGCGCGATGTCAAGGGCGTGAAGCATGCGATGTCCAATTCCTTCGGATTCGGCGGCACCAACGGAACCCTTGTTTTCGCTGCGTCTCCCTAAGGTTTCACCGCAGAGGCCGCCGAGATCGCAGAAAAAATCACGAAAATTCGAATCTCCGTCTCTCTGCGGGCGCTGCGATCGGCGCGCCCCGTGAATCATGCAGGTTGAACTGCCGTGAAGGAGGACAAGCCGGTCCAGGGCCGTCCGCGCCGCCATCGTCGATGGCCCGCATTCAGTGTACTGCTGCTCATTGTGATTGCGGCCGCCGCTTGGGGCGGTTATACTTGGCACCGGCTCAACCACGCTCCGCTCCCGGCGAGCGCCGCTGGGCAGGTTTTCGTCGTCGACGAGGGCGCAAGTCTTTCCCGCCTGGCGGATTCGCTCGCCGCGCATGGCGTCATCGAACACGCCTGGGACGTGAAGCTGTTGGCCCGCATCAGGGGTGAAGCCGGGCATATCCAGGCCGGAGAATATCGCGTAAAGCCGGGCATGTCCGCGTCCGATTTGCTGCAGGCGATGACGTCGGGCGAAGTCGTGATGCACGACTTCACCATCATCCCGGGGGAAACTTTCAGCGAGATACGTTCACGGTTGTTGAAGCAGCCGGCGTTCAGGCACGACTTGAAGGGACAGTCGGCGGCCGAAATCATGGCGCGACTGGGGCATCCCGACCAAAAGGCCGAGGGACGGTTTTTCCCGGAGACTTATGGTTTTCCGCGCGGCACCAGCGGCCTGGAAGTCCTGAAGCGCGCCTATCTTGCCATGCAGCGGCACCTTCAAAAGGCCTGGGAGAAGCGTGCACCCGGACTGGTGCTGGGCAGCCCCTACGAGGCGCTCATCGTTGCTTCCATCATCGAGAAGGAGAGCGCCGTGGATTCGGAGCGTACGCGCATCGCCGGCGTTTTCGAGCGGCGGCTGAAAAGCGGCATGCCGCTGGGCGCGGATCCCACCGTCATTTACGGTCTGGGCGATGCCTATCATGGTGACTTGACCTACAAGAACATGGAAATCGACACGCCGTACAACACGTATCTGCATCGCGGATTGCCGCCGACGCCGATCTGCATGCCGAGCCTGGCGTCCATCGTGGCGGCGTTGCACCCGGCCGAGGGCACGGCGCTCTATTTCGTGGCCAAAGGGGACGGCACGCATGTTTTTTCGGATACGCTGGCCGAACAACGTCGCATGATTCGCAAGTATCAACTACACCAAGGAGACGGCCCGGACCATGACTGAGCGCGGGCGATTCATCACCCTGGAAGGGATCGAGGGCGTCGGCAAATCGACCCAGACTGCGATGCTGGTGGAGTGGCTGCGGAGCAAGGGAGTCGAAGCCGTGGCGACACGCGAGCCGGGGGGCACGCCCGTGGCGGAAAGCATTCGTGGGCTTCTCAAGGATACCGCCATGGAAGGCATGTCGGCGGAAACCGAACTGCTGCTGATGTTTGCCGCCCGCGCGGAGCACGCCCGCCACTTGATTCGGCCCGCGTTGAAAGCGGGGCGCTGGGTGGTATGCGATCGGTTCGTGGATGCGAGCTACGCGTATCAGGGGCGTGCGCGGGGTCTGGGGGAGACCGCCGTGCGGACGTTGGCCGAATGGCTGGTGCAGGATCTCGAACCGGATATCACGCTGTGGCTGGACATGCCGGTTCCTGATACCCTGGAGCGCATCGGCTTGCGGGGCGGCAAGGACCGTTTCGAGAGCGAAGGAGCCGAGTTTTTCTCCCGGGTGAGGGATGGCTATCGCGAGTGCCTCCAGCGGGCGCCGGAACGAGTCCGGTGCATAGCGGCGGAAGGCTCGCTGGATGAGGTTCAGAGCCGCTGCCGTGAGGCGGTCGGCCCCTTCCTGCCGGCGACGCAATGAGGCCCGCGACGCAGTTGCCCTGGTTGTCCGCCCCGTGGGAGCAGGCGGTTACTGCCCTGGGTACGGAAAGGTTGCCTGCCGGGGTGTTGATACTCGGGCGCCCCGGGTTGGGCCGCTCCCGCCTGGCCGAAGCCATTGCACGTGCGCGACTGTGCCTGGATCCACGGGAAGATTGCGCCGCTTGCGGCCATTGCGCTGCCTGCCGGAGGATGGATGCGGGTGCACATCCTGATTTTCTGTGTGTCGAGCCGGAGGAAGGCAAATCGGCCATCCTGGTCGACCAGATCCGCGAGTTGTCCCGGCGGCTGTCACTGACGGCGGGCGGGAAGGGCGCGCGCTGCGCCGTGATCAATCCGGCGGATAAGTTGGGCGACAGTGCCTCGAACGCCTTGCTGAAGACGCTGGAGGAGCCGCCGGAGGGCGTCAGCCTGATCCTGATCGCGGACAACACCGCGCATCTTTTGCCCACCGTGATCAGCCGCTGTTTGCGGTTGCCTGTGCCTGCACCGCAACCGCAACCGGCGCTCGACTGGCTGAATCGGGAGCGCGGTGCACGTTCCGACTGGCCCTTGTTGCTGGCTTTGGCGGGCGGTGCCCCGCTGGCGGCGGGAAAACTTGCTCAGGACAGCGCGGGCAGCCTGTTGCCTGCGCTGGACGCGCTCTCGGCGGCCGTATCGGGCCGCGACGATCCAATCGTCGTCGCCAACGAATTCTCGAAATGGCCGCTGGCGCGTTTTGCGGTACTGATCGGCTGGCTCGCCTGGGTTGCATTGCGCACGAGACTGGTTGAACGGCCTCGGGCAGGAGGTTTCCCCGGATTGGAACGGTTCGCGTCCCTGGCTGCGCGGGCGGATGCCAGACGGCTTCTTGAGACTTGGAAGGAGGCCGGCGAAGTGGCCGATGACGCCGTGATCCGCAACGATGCACTTGCGCGCGAACGGTTGCTTCTGTTATTTGTTAATGCGTTCGATCTCGAACAAAGCCAGGGAGTACAGCCATGACAGAGTCACGTCGGCCAAGCATCCTCACGCTCGATCTGAGCGATCGAAACAGCCTCTACCGCGCTTGGATGAGCTTCGTGGAAGGCGGGGGCATATTCGTGCCCACCAACCGGGAATACAGTCTCGGCGAAGAGGCGTTCGTGCGCGTCGACATGCCGGACAAATCATCCAAGGCCGTTGCGGGCAAGGTCGTATGGCTGAGTCCGAGGGGGGTGGTCAGGCCCCGCGAACAGGGAATCGGCATCCAGATCAGCAAGTCGGATCGCGGCCAACTCCAGCGCCAGGCCGAAAGGCTTCTCGCCGGGTCGCTGGGCGCGGACAAGCCGACGCAGACCGTCTGAGTCGTCGACGGCGGGCCGACGGATGGAACCGGGTTGCCGCGGGGCCGTCGGCATATTGCGTATCATCGTGAAGCTGTGCCAGATTCTTCTCTTTCCATCCGGAGATATCCATCATGCTCCGTTCATTCGCTTTGTTCGGTGCCTTCTTCCTGCTTCCCGGCGCTGTCCTGGCGCAGTCCCCCGATGCGATGCCGGCCGCAACGCCGATGGCCGCAAGGGCCTCATCCAGCCCCGCGGATGCGGCCAATGGCTTGTGGGTTACGCCCGGCGGCAGGTCGCGTGTACAGATTGCCCGCGCCGATGACGGCACCTACCGCGGCAGGATCGTGTGGCTCAGGGAAGCCGGTTTCCCGCAGGATTACGACAACAAGCTGCTGGCGGGCAAGCCCAGGGTCGACATTCAGAACTCCGACGCCTCCCTCCGCTCCCGCCCGATTCTCGGGCTGGCGGTGTTGTCGGGCTTCAGGTACTCGGCGGGCGACAAGGCCTGGCAGGACGGGAAGTGCTACGCGCCGGAGAAGGGCAAGAGCTACGATTGCAGCCTGTCGCTCGGCGAAGACGGCAAGACGTTGAACGTGCGTATATCCGCGTGGTTTGTCCACCAGACGGAGACGTGGCAACGATACCGGTCGGGACCTGCGACGGCGGCCGCGGCCTCGAAGCAGGGGTCGTAGGGAAGACGCGGCCCGGCTCAACTCCGGCCGCCGGACTTCTGCGTCGGCCGTCGGGGCCGTTTCCGACGGCAAATGGCCGCGCCCGACCGGTGGAATGCCGGCCCGAGCGTTTGCGCGTCCATGCGGGCTGTGTCACAATTCACGGGTACCCGCCTGCGGAAATCACCATGTTTCGCCGATTCCTTTTGTTCAGCACCCTCCTGGCTATTCCCGGCTTCGCCCTGGCGCAGGCACCGGCAGCGAAGACGGCGCCGATGCCGGTCATGCCGGCGGCGTCAATGTCGGCGCCTGCCACGCCGGACGCTTCAACACCGGCGACGCCGGTGGCGACGCCCCGGCCCGCGGACGCGGTCAACGGCCTGTGGGTAACACCCGACGGCAAGTCGCATGTGAAGATTTTCCTTGCCGACGACGGCACCTGGAGCGGCAAAATCGTGTGGCTCAAGGAGCCGAATTATCCTGCCGATTACGAGAACCAGGCGCTGGCGGGGAAGCCCAAGGTCGATATTCACAACCCCGACGAATCGCTGCGCTCGCGCCCGCTTCTCGGCATGGTCGTACTGACGGATTTCAAGTACTTCCCGAAGGACAAGGACTGGCATGACGGGAAGTGCTACGACCCGGAGGAGGGCAAGACCTACGATTGCAAGATGTGGCTCGAGGACCATGGCAAGACGCTGAAAGTACGTGGCTACGTGTGGATTTTCTTCAAGACGCAGACCTGGCACCGTTACCAGCCGAAGGCCGCGTCGGCGCCTGCAACGTCGAAGCAGGCCCGGTGATTCGCGTGCAACCGGCCGGTTTCATCTGTGGCTGAGCCGCTGCAGCGCATTGATGCGCGGCTGTTGATTCCGGGGGCGGGCGATCCGCTCCGGGATGCTTCCCTGATCGTCCAGGGCGGCAAAATCGACTGGATCGGGCCCGCGCGCGAAGCGCCTGACGTTGCCGAGGATGCACGGGTATTCTCCGTGCCGGTCTTGATGCCGGGCATGTGGGACTGCCATACGCATTTCACCGGCCTGCACGGGGCGGCCCTCGACAACGCCATGCATGTGCCCATGCCTGTGGCCGTGGCGAGATGCGTGGGAGATGCCTCGCGCGCGCTCGATGCCGGTTTCACCAGCGTTCGGGAGGTGGGCGGCTACGGAGTGTATCTCGCGCGCGTGATCGAGGAGGGCGCCATGCGCGGACCGCATGTCTATGCGGCGGGGGATTTGATTTCCCAGACCGGCGGCCATGCCGACCTGCATTCCTACTCCCTCGGTTGCGTGGCGGATTACGCCGCGCGCGACGGCTGGCTGCATACCTGCGACGGCGAGGCCGAATGCCTGCGCGCCGTGCGCCTGCAGCTGCGCCGCAACGCAAAGCTCATCAAGGTTTGCGCTTCGGGCGGCGTGCTGACCGAATATGACGATCCCAGGCATCAGCAATTCACCGATCGCGAACTCAGGGTGATCGTGGAGGAGGCCGCCCGGGCCGATCGCATCGTCGCCGCGCATTGCCACGGCAAGGCCGGGATCATGGCCGCGCTCCGGGCCGGCGTCCACACCATCGAGCACGGCACGTATCTCGACGAGGAAGCGGCCGCGGCCATGAAGGAAGCCGGCGCAATCCTGGTGACCACGCGTTTCACCAAGGTGCGCATGCGCGACGACAAGCATTTGCCGGCCTACGCCGCGAAAAAATTGGCGGTAACGGCCGATCGTCACCGCGAGGCCGTCGAACTGGCCATTCGCAACGGGGTCACGATAGCGTCCGGCACCGACACGATCACGTCCGGCACGGACACGGCCTTGCGCTGGGGCCTGCATGCCTGGGAACTGGTGTACCTGGTGGAAGCCGGAATGACGCCGCTCCAGGCGATCGAGGCGGCTACCGCCACGGCGCCGCAAACGCTGGGGCCCCAGGCGCCGCGCGCGGGGCGGCTCGAAGCCGGATGGGATGCCGATTTGTGCGCGTTGAGCGCCAATCCGCTCGATGACATCAAGGTGCTTGCCGATCCCGGGAATGTTTCCCACGTCTGGAAGTCCGGACGTCTGGAAAAGCAACCCGCGTCCTGATCGTAGGGCCCGAGATGCAAGCCATTGATCTGCAGGAGCGAGCTTGCTCGAGATTCCGGCCAAGCGTCGATACAACTCTGCCGTAGGAGCGGGCCGTGCCCGCGACAAGAAGCATGCCCCGATCCTTTGTCGCGGGCATGGCCCGCTCCTGCCCATTTTCGTCAAAATTCCGGAGGTGTGCCATGCCTGACGTCATCAATCCCGCGACCGGGGAATGCATTCGAAGCGTCGACTGGCATACGCCGGAAGACATCGAGCGCAAACTGACCGCGGCCAGGAAGGCATTCCGGCGATGGCGTGACCTCGCCTTCGAGGAACGCGCCCGCTGCCTGGAGGCGGTTGCCGGGAGGCTGCGCGAACAGAACGAACGTCACGCGGCGCTGATGACCGCGGAAATGGGCAAGCCTGTGCGCGAAGCCCTGGGGGAGGTCGAGAAGGCCGCGTGGTGCTGCGAACATTACGCCGGGCACGCCGCGGAGTACCTCGCCGACACGAGCATCGAGGCGGATGCCACACGCAGCTGGGTCCAGTACCTTCCGCTGGGCACCGTGCTCGGCATCCTGCCGTGGAATTCGCCGTACTGGCTGGCAACCCGCGTGTTTGCCCCGGCGCTGATGGCCGGCAACACGGTGATCCTCAAGCACGATGCGCATGTCCCGGGTTGCGCCGCGGCCATCGAAGAGGTCTTCCGCGATGCCGGGGCGCCCGAGGGCCTGCTGCAAACGCTCCATGTCGGGAACCAGACCGCCGAAGCCGTGATGCGCGATCCGCGCGTGCAGGCGGTGTCCTTTACCGGCTCGACGCGAGGCGGCCGCGCGGTTGCAGGCATTGCGGCCGCGGCAACAAAACCTGCCGTGCTCGAGCTCGGCGGTTCCGATCCGGCGCTGGTCCTGGCCGATGCCGACCTCGACGAGGCCGTGGATACCCTTGCCGCGTCGCGCTTCATCTGCGCCGGGCAGTCCTGCATAGCCGCCAAGCGTATATTCGTGGAATCAACAGGTTATGGCAACTTTATCAGCTTGTTCAAGAAACGCCTGGAGCGGCTCGAAGTCGGCGACCCGACGCGCAGGGAGACCGATATCGGTCCGTTGGCACGCGCCGATCTTCGCGACAACCTGCATCGCCAGGTGCAGGATTCCATCGCGGCCGGGGCGAAGTGCCTGCTCGGTGGAGAAATGCCCACGGGTCCCGGCAGCTTCTATCCGGTTACCCTGCTCGCGGATGTCCCGCAGACGGCGGCGGCCTTTGCCGAGGAAACCTTCGGGCCGGTTGCGGCGGTGGCGCCGGTTGCGGATGTGGAGGAGGGGATTGCGCTGGCCAATCGTACGGAGTATGGACTGGCGGCATCCGTGTGGACGACGCCGGAGCGCGGGGTGGAAATGGCACGCCGCTTCGAGGCCGGGCAGGTGGCCGTGAACGGGATCGTGAAAACCGATCCACGCTTGCCCTCGGGCGGAATCAAGGCCTCCGGGTACGGGCGCGAACTCGGCCCCCACGGTATCCACGAATTTGTCAATGCGCAGCAGGTGTGGCTCGGGCCGAAGAAATAGAGGGCTACACGTCACAATGCCGGGTGCAGGAGCGGCCCATGGCCGCGACAAAATATCACGCATAGCGGTCGCGCGCATGGCGCGCTCCTACAATTCCGTTTATGGCGCCATGCGCGGTAGGAGTGGGCTTGCTCCTACTTGACGGTGAAGCGGCGGTCTAGAGTGAAGAAGGATTCGCAGCCGTCATCGGTCACACGGATGGTGTCAGAGATGCCGCAGGTCTTGTCGCCGTCAATGCCCCACATCCAGGGAATGATGTGGATGGTCATGCCGGCTTCGAGGATCTCGAACGAGCCCTGTTTCAGGCTGAGCATGTAACCTTCGTCCCAGCTCGGCGCGAAGGCAATGCCGATGGAATAGCCCGCCCTGGTAACCAGGCTTGCGCCAATGTCGTTCTCGCTGATGATCTGCCGAACAAGATTGTCCACGTCGGAGACGGTAACGCCCGGACGGATCAGCTCCTCCACTTCATCCAGCGCCTTGAGCATGATCGCTTCGGCCTTGCACATGGAACGTGACGGCTTCCCCAGTACCACGGTGCGCATCATGGCGGTGTGGTAACGCTGGACGCAGCCCGCCATTTCCAGGAACACGTGCTCGCCGGGCTGCACGGTACGGCCTTCCCAGGTGGCGTGACCAATCATGGTACGCGGCCCGGAGGTGATGTACGGCAAGACGGCCGGATATTCCCCGCCGGCGCCGAACATGGCGGCGCAGGAGGCTGCCGCGATGTCGTTTTCGTTCACGCCTTCGCCGGCCGCATCGAGGCCGGCCTGCATGCCGGCCTCGGTGGCCCGGGCCGCTTTCTGCATGATGGCAATCTCGGCTTCCGACTTGGTCAGGCGGCCGGCCTCCACGATGCCGTAGCAGTCGCGCAGGGCGCCGTCCTCGAACATGGTATGCAGACGATCCTGCTGGTAGGCCGGGAAAAAGTAGCTGTTGCGCTCGTAGCCGACATGTTTGCGCTCCAGGTCGAGTTCGGTGATCACGCTGTAGAGCATCTGCAGCGCGTCCCCGGTATCGCTGTAATAGCGCGCATCTTCCACCCAGGTCCGGTGCTCGATGTTGGATGCTTCCATTTGCCGGGTAACGCTGATGGGCTCGCTTTCCAACGGAATCAGCAGGGCCTGGAAAAAGGAGTAGCCCGTGGTCTGGTGGCCGGTCAGGTAGGTCATGTTCTCCGGGTCGGAAATCACCACGGCATCGAGGCCGCGATAAGCCATGCGTTCCCGCAATTCCCGCATACGGCGTTCGTATTCGGTGAAGGCAAAGGGGAGGCCGGCGTGGTCCCTCATGCCGCCTCCCTTACCGCCTGTTCGAGAAGATCGAGTCCTTCCGAGAGGGTGTCGTCCTCGATCGTGAGCGGCGACATGAATTTGAGGACGCGGCCGTCGGTGCCGCAGCCGCCGATCAGAAGTCCTGTCTCGAACGCAGCCTTGATTACCTTGGCGGCGCGTTCGCCGCTGCCGAAATCCAGCCCGTAGATCATGCCGCGGCCGCGAAGCCGTATGCCTTCCTTCCGTGCGGCGATCGATTCCAGCTTGGCCTTCACACCTTCCCCTTTGCCACGCACGGCGTCGAGGAAATCGGGCGTCTTGTAATAATTGAGCGCCTCCGCACCGGCCACGAAGGAGAGATCCTGGCCGCGGAAGGTGCCGGTGTGCTCGCCCGGTTTCCACATGTCGTATTCGGGCCGGATCAAGAGCAGGCCGAGCGGGGTACCGTAGCCGCCGATCCCCTTGGCGAGGCAGACGAGATCGGGTTCGATGCCGTGATCCTCGAAGCTGAAAAACCGGCCCGTGCGCCCGTTGCCGACCTGGATGTCGTCGACGATGAGCAGGCTTCCGTGCTTGCGCGCCAGTTTCTGCAGGGATTGCAGCCATTCGCGGCTCGCGACGTTGACGCCGCCTTCGGCCTGGATGGTCTCGACGATGAAGGCGGCGGGGGGCGCGATGCCGCTGGAGGCGTCGTCCAGTTCGCGCTCCAATACGTCGAGGGAATTCCGGCCTTCGCCGGCGAAGCCGTCGTAGGGTACGCGAAGGACATGATCGAGCGGCACGCCGGCCGCATCGCGAAAGTGTGCATTGCCGGTGCAGGCGAGGGCGCCCAGGCTCATGCCGTGGAAGCCGTTGGTGAAGGCGATGACATCCATGCGGCCGGTGGCCTTGCGCGCGAGCTTCAGGGCGGCTTCGACCACGTTGGTACCGGTCGGCGCGGGAAACTGCAGCTTGTAGTCGAGCGCGCGCGGCTTGAGGATGACCTCCTCGAAGCGTGTCATGAATTCGGCCTTGGCGCGAGTGTAAAAATCCAGGCTGTGGGCCACGCCGTCGGCCATCATGTAGTCGATCATGGCCTGACGCATGCGCGCGTTGTTGTGGCCGTAATTGAGTACGCCGGCGCCGCCGAAAAAATCGATGAATTCGCGCCCGCCGACATCGCGCTGCCGCGCGTTGTTCGCGGTGTCGAAAACGGTCGGGTAAGTCCGGCAATACGTGCGAACCTCTGATTCGAGCCGTTCGAAAATTCCCGTTGATACTGGACTCATGTGTTGGTCTCCTGGTCAGTCTTGCGACTTGGCGTCGCCCTCGATGGGGGTGGGGCGACGAGCCTCGTCGATGTGTACATAGATCATGGATCCCGTGGCCACGCGGCGAATGGCGCCGTCGTCCCAATTGCTCTGCGCGAAAATGCTCAGGTCCACCTTGATGGAAGTCTTGCCGGTCCTGGCCAGGTCGGCGTAAAAGATGACCCGGTCGCCTACATAGACGGGCAGGATGAAATTGAAGCAGTCCACCGCAACGGTGACGACGCGCCCGCCGGCGCGGCGATAGGCGAGGATGGCGCCGGCGATATCGGCCTGGGACATCAGCCAGCCGCCGAAGATGTCGCCCAGGGCATTGGTGTCGCTGGGCATGGCGACGGCGGTGATCATGGCCTGCCGATCTGTCGGCGGATCGTCAAAGTACATCAGAGCGAATCCCAGCCGGCGTCGGGCCGATAGAATTCACCATGTTGCTGCGCAAGTGATTCGAGCAATTGCTTGAATTCGGCGGTATGCGTACGCGCATAATGAATCGGGCCGCCGCGGAACGGGGCGAAGCCGGTGCCGAAGATCGCGCCGGCATCGAGCAGGTCCGCATCCTCGACGATCCCCTCGCGCAGCGCGCACACCGCCTCGTTCAGGTAGGGCATGATGAGCCGATCCTGCAGGTCGGTATTGGTTGCGCCTGCCTTGCTTTTGTCCTTGACCGCCTTGCCGTCTTCCCAGCGGTACAGCCCCTGGCCGCTCTTGCGACCCGTCTTGCCGGCCTCCACGAGTTCGTGCATGGCTTTCGGCGGTTCCATCGAGACGGTATCCTTGAGCACTTCGGCTACGGCGAACAGGACGTCGAGACCCACGGTGTCGGCGAGTTCGGCCGGCCCCATGGGCATGCCGAAATCCTCGGCCGCGCGATCGAGGGCCTCCAGCGCGATGCCTTCGTCCCAGGCCCTGAGGGCCGCCATCATGTAGGGCGCCAGGATGCGGTTGACGAGAAAGCCGGGCGCGCTTTTCACCGGTACGGGCAGTTTTCCCATGGCGCGCACGGCGGCAAGGCCGTGCGCCAGGGCCTCATCCGCACTCTGGTTGCCGGCGATCACTTCCACCAGCGGCATCTTCGTAACCGGGTTGAAAAAGTGCAGGCCGATCAGGCGCGACGGCTGCTCGAGCGCTTCGGCCAATTCTTCCAGCGGAATGCTCGAGGTGTTGGTGGCCAACACGGCGCCCTTGGCGAGACGCGTTTCCACTTCGCGGAGCAGGGTGGTCTTGGCCTCCCGGTTTTCGATGATGGCCTCGATCACGACATCCGCCCCGGCGATGTTGTCGCCGTCAAGATCCATTTTCAGGCGCGCGGCCGCTTCCTCGATCTTTTTCTCGTCCTTGAGACGCTTGGCGAAGTATTTGCGTGCGCGGGCGAAGGCCTTTTCGACGTATTCGGCCTTTTGGTCCTGCACGCTGACCTCGAAACCTCGCGAGGCGCACCAGGCGGCGATGTCGCCGCCCATCGTGCCGGCACCGATCACATGCACGCGGCGCAGCTTGAACTCCGTCTTGCGCCCCAGGCTTTTGAGCCGGTTTTGCAGGAAGAAGACGCGCACGAGATTGCGGGCCGTCTCGCCGCACATGAGACGGGCGATGGAGTGCGCTTCGGCCTCGTAGCTGGCCTGCACCGGCCTGGCACCGGTCGCCTGCCACAGGTCGATCATGGCGAACGGCGCGGGGTAATGCTGCTTGCGGACCTTGGCGGCAGTCTGCTTGCGGAGCTGGCCCGCGATCAACGGCCGCAGCACCGCGGTGCCGAGCAGGCGCTGCATCATCGGCGCTTTCGCAGGTGAAGGCGGGGAGAGGGCGAGCTTCGCGGCCTGTTCCTTGAGCTTGTCCGGCTTGGCCAGTCGGTCCACCAGCCCCTGGCCGTGCGCCTTCGAGGCCTTGAGCGAACGGCCGGTAAGCATGAGTTTCATCGCCGCCGTGACGCCCATGACGTTCACGCTGCGGATGCTGCCGCCGAAGCCGGGATGGATGCCGAGTTTGACCTCGGGAAAGCCGAGCTGGGTACGCGCATCGTCGGCCGCTATGCGATAGCGGCAAGCGAGTGCGAGTTCCAGGCCGCCGCCGAGCACAAAGCCGTGGAGCATGGCGACCGTGGGGCAGGGCAGTGCCTCGAGTTTGTCGAGCACCTTTTGACCGCTGCGAATCATTTCGAAAGCCTGGGACTCGTTCTCGAGCTTGGTGAATTCGTTGATGTCGGCGCCGGCGGCAAAGCCGTTCTTCTTGAGCGAATGGACGACCACGGCACGCGGGGATCCGCCCGCGATCGTGTCCAGAGCCTGCGAAAGTTCGCGCATGACGGCTGAGCCCAGGGTATTGGTGTGGCTTTCGGCCAGGTCGAAGCCCAGCCATGCAATACCGGAGTCATCCGTTTCCATTTTCCAGTGCTGGAAGTCGGTTTTCGTATTCATGGGTTTCTCGTATTGATGCAAGAAAACAAGACGGTGAGGGTTCAGGTGGAAGAGGGCGGCAAAGTGCCGGAGGACTCGTTGACAGGCTGACGCTGAGCGAGGCCCAAAAATTGACGCAAGCGGGTTTGCAGGCTGCGATGCCCGATTTTCCTGCCGCGCGGCGCCTGCAGCAGACGCAGGCGCAGGGAAGTATTCAAACCGCGAATGGCGGCATCGATATGGTTCTGGATGGCAGCCGTCGGCTCGCCCGCCAGGCGTTCGAGATCCCTTGCGGCGCTCGCCTGGCGCATTTCGGCCGCCCGGCAATAGGCATCGAACCAGTCACCTTGGGCGCGGTCGCCGTAGTACCTCCCGGCCCAGTTGCGGATGACCGCCGTGCGCAACTCGTTTGCGGCAATCAAGCGGGCAAGGTCTGTGGAGGAGGCGGGCAACTCGGGCATCCGGTCCAGCACGGTTTGCACCGTATCCGGATCGAGCTGCATCAATCCACGATGCAGCAGCCCTCGATCCACGCTGTCCATCAGTTCCGTGCGCGTCTCCGACAATCCGTCCGGATTGTTCGCCCAAATCCTTGTTCTTTTACGCAAATCCTGCAAAACCGCACTGGCGTCCTTGTCGTCTCGGCCTTGCGCCACATTCCTCCAGGCTCGTTTCAGGGCGCTTTGCGAGTCTTGGCGCAGCAAGACTGTCCATAAACGTGGACCTGCGGGATTGTGCAAATGTGGAGTCATGACGGAATGCTAACATCTTGAGGCTTCCGGGATTGCCAAGCTGAAGAAAGTGGAGGGGTCGGAACCATGATCAAGCGGGTACTGGGCGGTGCGCTGGCCGTGGCGATTGTCGCGGGTTTGATCCTGCATTACACACCCGGAAATGTGTTGCACGCCTGGCTTGGCTGGTCACCCGGCGCCGCGGCTTACCAGCCGAGCTGTACGGGCCCGGTCCAACAGGTCATCGACGGCGATACGGTCTGGATGCGCTGCAACGGCAAAAGGGTCAAGGTCAGGCTGGACTATATCGATGCTCCGGAGGTCGCCCATCCTTATTGGCACAAGCCCGGCCAGCCGGGCGGCACACAGGCCAGGTCGGCTCTCATCTCGCTGATTGCCGGCCATTTCGTGACCCTGACGAGTACCGGCGAGGACGATTACGGAAGAACACTGGGCGTTCTCAGGGTGAACAGCCGGAACCTCAACCTCGCCATGGTACGCCAGGGTTGGGCTTGGGCTTACCGCGGCTTCACGAACGAAACCTATACCGAGGCGCAGCAATCGGCGCGAGCGGCCCGGCGCGGCCTGTGGGCCTTTCCGCCCGGCAGGCGAGAGCCGCCGTGGCGGTTTCGCCACCGGCATGATTGAAGCAAACGGACCACTGTCGAACAAAAGTTTGAAAGCCGAGCCTGTCACTGGACTCGTTTTCGCGACGCAAAGTCATGGGTTCGAGTCTCCTCATCGATCTGTCTTTGCTTCCTGAAAATGGTTCAATTCTCATGACTTGTGCTCGCGAAGTAAAAGGGAACTTGATATTGCATACCGCGGGTGTTGCGGCTTTGGCCCGGCGCGGTGCCGGCCTTGCTTGCGTTGGCCGCCGCAGGGGAGTACTCTTGCTGATATCAACCCATTGCCGGATTCCTCCGGAACCGTCGACAAGAACCATTTCGTTTCCGCCAAGCGCAGTGCATGGAGCCGATGAGCGATATGTCCGGGATCGATGACATCTGCGAACGTCACGCTCGGCGCGACGCGCCCCTCTTGCCGATTCTCCACGAGGTTCAGGACCGATTCGGGTATATTTCCGATGCCGCCATCCGGCGGATCGCCGAGGCCCTCAATCTCACGCGCGCCGAGGTTTTCGGCGTTGTCAGCTTTTATCATGACTTCCGCGATCGCCCGGCGCGCCGGCGCCGGCTCAGAGTTTGCCGTGCCGAGGCCTGTCAGGCGGTGGGCGGGCGCGAAGTCTGGGCCGCGGCCGAAGCCCTGGCCGCGGAGCCCGACTCTCCGTTCGAAGTACAAGCCGTGTATTGTCTCGGCAACTGTGCCTGTGCGCCCTCGGTGCAGCTCGACGGGAGGACGCTCGGTCGCTTTACGCCGGAACGCGTGTCGCGATTGGCCGCCGCCAAGGTTGGCCGGTCATGCACGCCGTAATGAAGCCCGCGACCCGCGTCTTCGTACCCGGCGACAGTTCGGCCAATGCCATCGGCGCCGCCGAAACCGCCGCGGCGCTGGCGCAGGCGGGTGCGAAGGTTGTGCGCACGGGCTCGCGCGGACTCTACTGGCTGGAGCCCTTGGTGGAAATCGAACGGGACGGCCGCCGGATCGGCTACGGGCCGGTCGCCGCCGAAGACGTCCCGGCGTTGTTGGCGGCGATGCAAAACGGCACCGCGGAGCATTCCCTGTGCGTTGGCGACCTCGACAGGATGCTGGCGGACCAGGGCCAGCAACGCTGGGCACTTGGCCGCAGCGGGGTGGTGGTGCCCGCCGACTGGGAAGACTACGTGGCTCACGGCGGTACGGACGGCCTGCGCAAGGCGCTGGGGATGACGCCGCAGGACATTCTGAAAGCGGTCAGGGAATCGGGCCTGCGTGGGCGCGGCGGAGCCGGCTTCCCGACGGGCGTCAAGTGGCAGACGGTGCACGAGGCGGACAATTCCCCGAAGTATGTCGTCTGCAACGCCGACGAGGGTGACAGCGGCACCTTTGCCGACCGTATGCTCTTGGAAGGCGATCCGCTCTGCCTTCTCGAAGGCATGGCGATCGCCGCGCTGGCGGTGGGTGCGGAGCGGGGCTACATCTATCTGCGCTCCGAATACCCCGACGCCCGGCGCAGTCTGGAGATGGCACTCGTGGCCGCGCGGGCCAACGGCATGCTGGGCGACGCCATCCTCGGATCCGCGCAGGCCTTCGACATCGAGATCCGGGTCGGTGCGGGCGCCTACATCTGTGGCGAGGAAACCTCGCTCCTGGAGAGCCTGGAAGGCAAACGCGGGGAGGTGCGCTACAAGCCGCCGCTCCCGGCGGTCCGGGGTTTTCTCGGCAAACCGACGGTGATGAACAACGTCATCACCCTGGCTACCGTGCCCGCAATTTTTGTGCAGGGCGCACCGGCGCACCACGCCCTGGGCATCAACCGGTCGCGCGGCACGCTCACCGTCCAGCTCTGCGGCAACATCAAGCGCCCGGGGCTTTACGAGTTGCCCTTCGGCGTCACGCTGGGGCATGTAATCGACGAGCTCGGCGGCGGCTCGGCCAGTGGGCGGCCGGTACGGGCCGTGCAGGTCGGCGGACCGCTGGGTGCCTACCTGCCGCCCGAACGGTTCGATACGCCGTTGGGCTACGAGGAGTTTGCCGACGTAAAGGCCATAATCGGCCATGGCGGGGTCGTCGTTTTCGACGACAGCGTGGACATGGCCGCCCAGGCCCGGTTTGCGATGGAGTTCTGCGCCATCGAGTCCTGCGGCAAGTGCACCCCCTGCCGCGTCGGCTCGGTGCGCGCCCAGGAAGTGATCGACCGGATCACGGCCGACGATAACCGCGAGGCCAACATCGAATTGCTGCGCGAACTGTGCGAGACCATGATCCAGGGCTCGCTGTGCGCTCACGGCGGCATGGCACCGTTTCCGGTGCTCTCCGCCCTCAATCATTTTCCCGAGGATTTCGAACCGCGCACCGCCGCGGCTTGAGACACGACAGGAGCACGTCATGGCGAGCGTTTATCCCGACACAGAAATGCCACCGGATTGGAAGCCCGTGGATTTCGGTACCCCGCCCGGCAGGTCCGCAAATCGAGTGACACTCGAGATCGACGGCCGGTCCGTGACCGTTCCCGAAGGCGCCTCGGTGATGCGCGCCGCGATCGAGGCGGGCATGGAGATCCCGAAACTCTGCGCATCCGACTCCCTGGAACCCTTCGGTTCCTGCCGGCTGTGTCTGGTGGAAATCGAGGGCCGTAAAGGCTATCCCGCCTCCTGCACCACGCCGGTGGAGGAGGGCATGAAGGTGCGCACCCAATCCGACAAGCTCGGCACGCTCCGGCGCGGAGTGGTGGAACTCTACCTCTCCGATCACCCCGGTGTGAGCGTGACGCCGGACGGCCACGGGGATGACGAGCTGTTGAAACTGGCGAATAAACTGGGCGTAACCGGGGTTCGCTATGGCCGCGGCGGCGCGAATCACCAGGACGCGGCTGTGGATGACTCCAATCCTTACTTCCACTTCGATCCCGGCCGCTGCATCGTTTGTTCGCGCTGCATCCGCGCCTGCAACGAGGTGCAGGGCACCTTCGCGCTCACGGTGGACGGCCGCGGCTTCGATTCGGTGATCAGCGCCGGCACCGCCGAGGACGATTTCCTGCGTTCCGAGTGCGTGTCCTGCGGCGCCTGCGTGCAGGCCTGCCCGACCGAGGCGTTGCTGGAAAAGGACGTGGCGCAGAAGGGGATGCCGGATCGCGCGGTGGTCACCACCTGCGGCTACTGCGGTGTGGGCTGCTCCTTCCAGGTGGAGATGAAGAGCGATCGGGTGGTGCGCATGATCCCCTACAAGTACGGCAAGGCCAATCATGGCCACGCCTGCATCAAGGGCCGCTTTGCCTGGGGCTATACCAATCATCCGGACCGCATCACCTCGCCGATGATCCGCGAGAAAATCACCGATCCCTGGCGCAGGGTGAGCTGGGACGAGGCCTACGACTACGCGGCGGCCCGCATCCGGGCGATCCGCGAGCGGCACGGTCGCAATGCGCTGGGCTGCATCACCTCTTCGCGCTGCACCGACGAGGAGACTTACCTCGTGCAGAAGCTCGCGCGCGCGGTGCTCGGCACCAACAATGTGGACACTTGCGCGCGCGTATGCCATTCGCCCACCGGCTACGGCATGAGCAATACCCTGGGCACTTCGGCCGGCACGCAGGATTTCGATTCGGTCGAGCGCTGCGACGTCATCCTGGTGATCGGGGCCAATCCCACCGACGCCCACCCGGTGTTCGCCTCGCAGATGAAACGCCGGCTGCGCGCCGGCGCCCGGCTCATCGTGGCCGACCCGCGGGCCATCGACCTGGTGCACAGTCCCCATGTGCATGCGGACTACCACTTGCAGCTGCGACCGGGGTGCAACGTCGCCCTCATCAATGCACTGGCCCACACGGTGGTGGAAGAGGGGCTCGAAGACCGCGATTTCATCCACGAGCGCTGCGACCTCGAGGAATACGCGGCCTGGCGCGAGTTCATCCTCCAGCCCGAAAACAGTCCCGAAGCCGTGTCCGGGGCGAGCGGCGTGCCCGCCGGCGACATCCGCGCGGCGGCCCGGCTGTACGCCACCGGCGGCAACGGCGCAATTTACTATGGCCTGGGCGTAACCGAACACAGCCAGGGTTCCACCATGGTCATGGGGATGGCCAATCTGGCGATGGCCACCGGCAACTTCGGGCGCGAAGGCGTGGGGCTCAACCCGATGCGCGGGCAAAACAACGTCCAAGGCTCCTGCGACATGGGATCCTTCCCGCACGAGTTCCCCGGCTACCGCCATATCGCCATCGACAGCGTGCGCGAGATCTACGAAAAGGAATGGGGAGTGCAACTGGACAAGGAGCCGGGCATGCGCATCCCCAACATGATCGATGCGGCCGCATGCGGCACCTTCAAGGCCCTCTACGTGCAGGGCGAGGACATCCTGCAGTCCGATCCCAACAGCAAGCACATTGCCGCCGGGCTGGCGGCCATGGAGTGCGTGATTGTCCAGGACCTGTTCCTGAACGAAACCGCCGCCTACGCCCACGTGTTCCTGCCCGGTTCCACCTTCCTGGAGAAGGACGGCACCTTCATCAACGCCGAACGCCGCATCAACCGGGTGCGCAAGGTGGTGCAGGCGCCCGCGGGCAAGGCCGACTGGGAGATCACCCAGGAGCTGGCGCAGCGGCTGGGTTATCCCATGCGCTACCGCCATCCCTCGGAAATCATGGACGAGATTGCACGCACCACGCCGACCTTCGCCGGGGTCAGCTTCGAGAAGATCGACGAGCTCGGGAGCATCCAGTGGCCCTGCAACGAGGCTCAACCCGAGGGTACGCCGGTGATGCATGTCGGCGAATTCGTGCGCGGCAAGGGCCGCTTCATGCTCACACCCTACGTGGCCACCGAGGAGCGCGCCAACCGCAGGTTCCCGCTGCTTCTGACGACCGGCCGGATTCTCACGCAGTACAACGTGGGGGCGCAGACCCGGCGCACCCGGAATCGCCTGTGGCACGACGAGGATGTCCTCGAGATCCACCCGTCCGACGCCGAGACCCGCGGCATTGCCGACGGCAGCCAGGTGGCGGTCGCCAGCCGCATGGGGGAGATCGCCCTGCGGGCCCGGGTGAGCGAGCGCATGATGCCGGGGGTGGTCTACACCACTTTCCACTTCCCGGAGACCACGACGAACCTGGTGACCACCGAGTTGACCGATTGGGCCACGGATTGCCCCGAATACAAGGTTACCGCGGTCGAGGTGCGGCCCGCCAGCACGATCTCGGAGTGGCAGCGGGGCTACCTGGATGCCCGCGAGGCCCGCCAGAAGATTGCCGGGGAGAACTCCGGCGAATCCGCCGCCAAGACGTGATGGAAGTGATCCAATCCCCACCGGATGCCGAGGCCGACCGTTCCTGGGTGGCGGGGCGCAACGAGTTCCGGCGCTGGACTCCTCGAGGGGTCGAAAACGGCTGCCGGGACTTTCCGGAAGAATTGCCCGTTGCCATGGTCGTCAATGGCGAGAGCTACGCCGTGATGCTGGCCTCGCCCGCGGACCTTGCGGACTTTGCCTACGGTTTCCTGCTCACCGAAGGGCTGATTGGCGACGCGGCGGATATCGAGTCGGTGCATGTGCATGCGCGGCCGGAAGGCATGGCACTGTACGTGGCGCTGTACGGCGATCCGCAGGGCGTGGTGCGCAGCCGGCGCATGGCCGGTGTCAGCAGTTGCGGCCTGTGCGGCGTGCGGGAACTGCGGGACGCCGTTCGCCCAATTGCCCGGCTGGCCGACGGCCCCGTCTACGACGGCGAAGCGATCCCGCGAGCCGTCGGGGCATTGCGCGGCTGGCAACCCTACAACGCGGTCGCCGGCGCCATGCACGCCGCCGCCTTCGTGGATGGGGAGGGTAAACTCCTGTGCGCGCGGGAGGACGTGGGGCGCCACAATGCCCTGGACAAACTCATCGGCGCCGCCGCGCGCGCGGGGATTGCGCCGGAATCCGGTTTCGTGGCCATGTCGAGCCGCTGCAGCTATGAACTCGTGCAGAAGGCGTCGGCGTTCGGGTTGCGGTTGCTGGCAACTGCGTCGGCACCCACCGCGCTGGCGGTACGCCTTGCGCGCGAGGCCAATCTCAGCCTGGCCTGTCAGGTGCGCGAGGACTCCTACCTGATCCTGAACGGCGCCGAGCGTATCGGCGGTGCGGAGTAGTTACCGGTGGACGAGCAGAAGATGATCGACATGGCGAACCGCATCGCGGACTATTTCCAGGCGTATCCGGAAGAACGTGCGCGCGAAGGGGTGCTGGAGCATATCCGCAAGTTCTGGCCGCCGAACATGCGCAGTCAGTTGGCCGTCTATCAAGGCACGGGCGGAGATGGTTTGCATCCGCTGGTCGCCTGGTCGGCGGCCCAACTCCGGGAGATGGAGGCCTCGCCAGGGAAGTAGAACTCCGGGAGTTCCGTTGTCGGCATTACCGGGAAACCGTATCGTCGATCGGATACCAGAACACAAAATTGTGAGTTCATGAGTGCCACGCAAGGGATGGCGTGCGCGAACATTTGAAGTGGCAGCTGGTGCTTGTGCACCAACGCCACCCACTTGGAATTGCCTGCCGCGATACGGTAGCGGATTTGCAGCGTTTTGACCTTCGCAAGCTGTGTGCGCGGGACAAAAGCAAGCGCTTCGGGCTCCCGCCTCCAGCGCGCGGCAAAATCCTCGAGCGTTGGCAGATAGCGGTCTTCGAGTGAATGGCCGGCCCGGGCAATACCGAAAGCCATTTCGCCTTGGTATTTCACGAGAGTCACCGTACGGCGAAGGTAAAAGGGCAGGGTTTGCTGGTAGCCGGCGACCGAATAAACCGGCACGTTTGGTTGTTTGTAACGGGCCACTTGCGCTGCCAATGCGCTCGTGGAATGTTGCGGGCCGAGCGCGGCGCCGCCGAGCATGATCAGCCGGGTTGCAATCAGCCAGGCCGCAGCGATGAGCACGACGGCGGGCAAAGCGCGCCTGCGCGCGATCACCGCCATCACCGTGGCCACTACGAGGAGACTGGCGGCGACGATAGCGGAAACGAGAAAGGAGTGTGGCAATCGGGCATCGATGCTGCGGCCGAGTCCCCATTCCGGAGCCATGACCGCGAGCGCAAGGAGAACGATGCCGGTCGCCAGGGAGATCGCCCCGGCCGACCACGGGAGTCGTTCCAGGCGCGACAAGCGTTGCCCGATCAGCACGGCAAAGGCCGGGATAATCGGCAGGATATAGCTGGGCAACTTGGAATGGGAAACGGAGAAGAACGCGAAAATGACGACGATCCACAGCCATATGAGGACTTCGGGATTGAAGGCTTCACGCCGCAACAAGCCGCGCAGCGGGGAGAGGAGCCCGCGTCCCGCCGCCGCCAGCCATGGGAGCACCGACAGAACCAGCAGCGGGATGAAATACCAGCCGGGACCGGGGCGATGTTGAGCCGGGGTCAAAAAGCGCAGGAACTGCTGTACCATGAAAAATTGCCACGGAAAGTCCGGGTTCTGGATCGATACGGCGATGAACCACGGCAGGACCATTGCCAGGAACAGAGTCAGCCCGGGCAGGATGCGAAGGCGACGCAAAAGCCCGGTATCGCGCTTGAGAATCATGTAGAGCGCGATGACCGCGCCCGGCAACAAGATGCCGATCAAACCCTTGTCGAGCACGGCCAGGGCGGCGCCGGCCCAGGACGCCAGCATCCAGCCCAGTTCGGCACGCGAGCCGCGCGTCGCCCGCTGGGCCAGCAGAAAGCCGAACAGGTTAAGGCTCATGGCCCCGCAGAGCACGGCATCGAGCGTACTGAAATGACTCAGGAATACGAAATAGAAGCTGCCGCCCAGCACGGCAGCCGTCATCCAGCCCGCCTTCCTCCCATACAGGCGAAAAGCGGTGAAGCCCGCGAGAAGGACCGTCAGAAAGCCGGCAACGGCCGTCCACAAGCGTGCCACCCAGTCATGGACGCCGAATACGGCATAGGATGCCGCCGTCATCCAGTATTGAAGCGGCGGCTTTTCGAAATAACGCAGTCCGTTCAGACGGGGCGTCACCCAATCGCCTGCCGCCATCATTTCACGCGGAATCTCCGCGTAGCGCCCCTCGTCGGTGGCGAACAAGGGGCGATAGCCCAGTCCCCCGAACCAGATCACCGCGAAAGTGATCAGGCAGATGAACAGGCCCGTTCTGGTTGAAATTACCCGCGACATCGTGACTCCTGCTTGAGGTGAATCAGGTAGAGCAGGGGTCATCAGTCCCGACGGGACGGTTCGCGGTGGACTCCATCACCGGTTGTGATGTCGCGGAAATTGTAGCAAAACCGGGGCAGGGTGTCGATTGCCGGCTTCTCCCTGCATTATCCGGAAAGTGCCTGCGGCTCCCGGCCGCACGGCAATCGACTGTTCGTCAAGTCGATCCGGACATGTCAACCGTTCGGTTGCAGGCCGGGATGTCGGCGGTGCGGTGGAGCAGGGCGGTTTCGGTCTTGATTTTCACGGCGCCCCGGTCGAGGGCCGGGGGCATTCAATCGAGGTTGCAGGTTACGGGCCATGAAATCATCTGACCGGCCGGAATCAGGTCGTTCAGGGTTTCGACAGCCGCTTCAATCACTTCCGGCTCATCGAAAAACTCGATGACCAGCGGGAGATTCGGATTCAGCCTCAACAAGTCGGCAGAATGCACCACGCCGCTGGAACCGAATCCTGCAATGCCGCGGAAGACGGTAACACCGTGTACCCGGTGCTGGTCGCGCAGCACCTCCATGATGTGTTCCATCAGGTTGCCCCTTGGCCCGGAATCCGACTCGCCGACGTAAATGCGGGCAACGATCATTTGCTTGCTCATATCATCCTCCTACAGTGCTCTCGCAAGGAACCCGCCGACAAACGCGGCAAAAACCCCCAGAACGACCGACAGTGTCAGGTAGAGCAGGGCGCGGCCCGGTGTTCCGCTTTCCACCAGGACCAGGCTTTCAACCGTAAATGTCGAGAAGGTAGTGAAGCCACCAAGCCCGCCGGCGATAATCGCCAGGCGCAGTACGGGATTGATGGACAGGCGTTCGAGGGCGGCAAAATAGACAAAGCCGAGGAGCAGGCTGCCCGCCACGTTGACGACCAGCGTCGCCAATGGAAAGCTCCTGCCCTGGTAAAACGATTGGATGACTTGCGTCAATCCAAAGCGTGCGCAACAACCGATGGCTCCGCCGGCCATGACGGCCAGGTAATTCCAAAGCATCTCATTGACTCCTGCTGCAAGTGTGTTGATCCCAGCAGGAGTCATCAGCTTCCGGACGGAGGCGGTTTACGGTGAACTCCATCACCTGCCTTGTTGGCGCAGAAACTGTAGCCGATGGCCTGCGGGCTGTCAATTCCCGCTGAGGGCGGCTCCGGGGAGCAGCCGGAAGCGTGGATGACCGGCAACGCCGCGAGTTTGACTGTCTCGCAAGATGGCGTTAAAATAACGACAAATGTCATGCCGAGATCGCGATGGGAAAAGGGATCATACAAGTGATGGGCGGGCGCAGTGCGTTCGGCCGCCCCGCCAATCGGGTTGACCTGGCGAGCGCCGTACTTGAGGGCTTGCCGGCCGAATCTTGTGCGGCGCTCACCAAAAGGCTCCATTTGAGTCGAGCAGAAAGCGCTACGGTGCTGGGAGTGAGCGTTCGCACGCTGGATCGTTTGACGGGTGGAGGGAAAAGGTTGAGTGTGACAAGCTCTGACAGGTTGGCGCGCGTGGCACGCATCTACGTTCGGGCAACCGAGGTGCTGGAAAGCGAGGCCAACGCCGCAGCCTGGTTGCGAGAGCCGAACAAGTATCTGGATGGCGAGTCGCCCCTGGATGCACTTGCCACCGACTACGGCACCACCCGGGTCACGGACATGTTGGACCGCATGGAATACGGGGTCTATGCGTGAGCCTGACCGTCTATCGCTGCGGGAAGGCCAAGTACCGGAAGAGCTTGTTCAGTGGGGTAGGAGGCCTGTATGTCTCGGGGCGCTGGACACCCCGAGGCCACCCAGTCGTCTATGCCTCGGAGCATGCCTCGCTTGCGATCCTGGATTACCTGGCCAACTACCGCCGGCTCGAGTGGCTGCCTGATACCGTGATTGCGGCGGCCGAGGTCCCCGACGAAGTGTCAATCGCGTCTGTTGACCCCACGAATCTACCGAAAGACTGGAACAAGCCGACGCCGCCGGAGACCTTGATGGGTATAGGCAAAAGATGGCTCGAGCAAGGCCAAACGGCCGTATTGGAAGTGCCGTCTGTTCTGGCGCCAGGAGAAAGCAACTACCTTCTGAACCCCCGGCACCCGGACTACACCTTGATTCGGCTCGGCAAACCCCAGGACTACCTTCCAGATAATCGTTTACTGTGAGCCGAGCACGTCTCTGAGCAAATTCCACGACCCGAACGGCGTCGCAGTGATGGCGACGCGCGTTTTTGTCGCTGATTCGTGCAACCATCGGATTCAGGTTTTTACCCGCGACGACGCGCATGCGCTCAAGGCTGGTCGCTGCAGGCGGCATAAGGGCTGGTGTCGGGCGCCGTAATGGCTACATGAGCGTGCCGCTGGAGCGCCTGGGTAAAGACAAGGCATTTACAGAGCAATGACGTTGTCGGGCGGCAGAATTACTGTCATAATTTACAATAT
>JAKDMP010000070.1 GCA_030452225.1 Gammaproteobacteria bacterium | reverse complement strand
CCGCTGCCAACAACACAGCCCGTATCCCCATGCCCGGAACCCCCACACTCCGAGTGTCAGACCGGCATTGTATCCACCCGCACAGGTCGAGTGTCAAGATAGAACGGCCAAGCGCTCGGCGAATGCCGCGTGCGTCGCGGCATCGCGGCTGCCCGGTGCCGCGTCTCAATCAGGCATTGCGGCCGCGCTTGAATGCGGCGGCGACCGCGGCGACATGGCGCCCCTGAAAGCGCGCGATGGCCAGTTCGTTTTCGCTCGGGCGGCCCTCGGCGCCGGCGATCGTGCTCGCACCGTAGGGCGAGCCCCCGGTAATCTCGTCCATCGTCATCTGGCGCGTCTCGCTGTAGGGCACGCCTACCACGATCATGCCGAGATGAAACAGGGTGGTATGAAAACTGGTGATTGTGGTTTCCTGCCCGCCGTGCTGGGTGTTGCTGGAGGAAAACACGCTGCCGACCTTGTTCTCGAAGGCGCCCTTCGCCCAGAAGGGCCCGAGCTGGTCCACGAAATTGCGCATCTGTCCGCACATGTTGCCGTAACGGGTCGGCGTGCCGAAGATGATCGCATCGGGTTCGGTCAGCTGCTCCGGTTTCGCGACGGGAATATGCGCGAAGGCCTTGCGTTTCTCGGCGGCGCCGGATTTTTCCAGCACCGCGGGCGGAACCAGCTCCGGCACCTGGAGGAGCGTCACTTCCACGCCCTCGACTGCGCGTACGCCTTCGGCCACCGCCTCGGCCATCGCATGGATATGGCCGTACATGGAGTAAAACACGATCAGGACGCCGGTTTTCACGTCACCCTCCCTGCTTGTCCGGAACGGAAACAGCCTCCACATTGAGGATGATGTGAACGGTATCCGGAATCACCGGCACGTAGGCGGAGACGCCGAAGTTCGAGCGCTTGATCTCGGCGCTGGCGTCGAAGCCGCAGCGTTCCCCTTCCCCCAGAGGATCCGGCGCGCAATGGATGCGTGAAACATGCAGCTCGACCGGTTTCGTCACGCCTTTCATGGTGAGTTTGCCGTAAACCGTTGCCGTATGCTCGCCGGTGTAATCCACCCTGGTCGACTGATAGGTGATATACGGGTATTTCCCGGCATCGAAAAACTCCGGCTTTTGCAGGTGCGCATCGCGTGCATCGACACCGGTATCCACCGAATCCACGGCAATCCTGACCTGTACCGAGCCGAGGTTTTCGGCCCGGTCCATCGTGATCGTGCCGGTGGTGTGGTTGAAGCGGCCGTGAATCATCGAGAAGGCCAAATGGCGAATCTCGAACTGCGGGAAGGTGTGCGCCGAATCGATCTTGTAGGTCGTGGCCTGCGCAACAGCCGCTGCAAGAACGAACAGGGCGGCAATCAGCCACAAGCTGCGGTGCATGTCCTTCACCATTCAAACAGGAATCGTCCGCCTACCATACCGCAAAGGCACGGCTCGATGTTTCGAGGCGCCGGGACTGCTTCGCGCTTCGAGCACGCAACACGGACCCTCGGGCCGAACCACGCCGCGGCCCGGGCACGGCCGGTTTCCCGGAGGTCGAACTGCGTCGGAAAAGTGCGCCCGCGCCGGAGAAATCGTGAGGCGTCGCCGCGGGGTTCAGCCGCCCTGCCAGCCGCTTTGCTTGAGCATGTAACGCACGGCCGCCTCGACCTGGGCGTCGCTCAAACTCAGGGCGCCCCCCTTGGGAGGCATGGCCCCGAAGCCTTCTATCGCATGCTTGTAGAGCGTTGCCAAGTCGTATTTGGCCAGAATCGGCGCCCAGGCATCGTTGTCGCCAATCCTGGGAGCGCCCATCACGCCGGTCGCATGGCAGGCCGCGCAATGCGCATGCCAGATCTTGTCGCCGTTGATGGCTGCGCCCGCGCCCTCGCCGGTCGAGGATCCCGACTGCGCATTGCCCGCCGCCGCCACGTTCAGCGTGGCCGCGGCGACAGGGGGGATTGCCTCCTGCGCTTCGCTGCTGACCGGGGCGGAACCCGCAGGCGCCACCTCGGCAGGATGCTGATTCATGTACTGGACATAGGTGTAGCCGCTGTGATCCTCGACCCCGGTCACCCCCACGATCAGGAAGGACAGGAAAATGAATACGATCAACATGGCCGCCAGGAAAAGTATGACCCACGAAAAGTGGCGGATGAAGGTGCGATCGTCATGCAGCGCCATGGTGCTATGCCTCTGATGAGTACCCGTACAAATCGAAATTATAGGATAGTTTGCCGCAAGATGACAGCGTTGACGGTCGATCTGCCTGTTCCCGTTTGCCCGATGAGGCTACAATGAAGCGGTTCGCGCCCTTAGCTCAGCTGGATAGAGCGCAGCCCTCCGGAGGCTGAGGTCAGAGGTTCGAATCCTCTAGGGCGCGCCAATGTTACGGGTTGATCGGCCTGATCCTGCCTGCGATGCGATCCATCGAGCGTTTTCCTCGCGGGCCTGGACCGCCGGAGGATACTTCGATGAACGACGGCATTCACAGCAAGGACGCGCCCCCGCCGGTCGGGCATTACCCTCACGCCAGGCGCCTGGGTCGCCTGCTGTTCCTCTCCGGCGTGGGGCCGCGAAAGCCCGGCACGAAGGACATCCCCGGCGTAACTCTCGACGACTCCGGCCAAGTCGGCGGTTACGACATCGCCGCGCAGACCCGCTCGGTGTTCGAGAACGTGGAAGCCATCCTGCGCTCCGCGGGACTCGGCCTCGCCGACCTCGTGGACGTCACCGTCTTTCTCACCGACATGGCACGTGACTTCAAGACCTTCAACGCCTTGTGGGCGGAGCGTTTCCCGGACAACCCCCCCTGCCGCACCACCGTCGAGGTCGGCGCGCTGCCCACGCCGATCGCCGTGGAACTCAAATGCATTGCCGCCTGGCCGGAGGATTGACATGGACACGCTGACCCCCTTCCCGCTGGCCGAATGGATCGAGGAAAATCGCCATCTCCTGAAACCCCCGGTCGGCAACAAGCAGATTTTCGAGAACGATGAGTTCATCGTCATGGCGGTCGGCGGCCCGAACAGCCGCAAGGACTACCACTACGACGAAGGCCCCGAACTCTTTTACCAACACGAGGGCGAGATGCTCTTGAAAACCATGCAGGGCGGCAAGCCCGTCGACATCCCCATACGGCGGGGTGAAATGCTGTTGCTCCCCGGAAAGGTGCCGCACTCGCCACTGCGCTATCCCGATTCGATCGGCATCGTGGTCGAACGGCGCCGTCAGCACGGAGAAAAGGACGGGCTGCTGTGGTTCTGCGAAAGATGCCACGAGAAACTGTACGAGGAATACTTCGAGCTGCACGATATCGAAACCGACTTCCCGCCCGTCTTCGATCGTTTCTTCGGCAATGAGAAGCGCCGTACCTGCAGAGCCTGCGGCGCCGTCATGCAACCGCCCGAGTAAGCATGAGAGCATCTTCGGAATTCGCCGGGAAGACCCCCCTCTCCCTTCCCCGAGGGGAGAGGGTCGGGGTGAGGGGTGAACGAGGGCAACACAAGACAGTCTTTGCTCGAAAGTTGAGACAAGAATCAAGCGACGCTGAGCAATTACTCTGGTGGCACCTGCGAAATCGCCGCCTGCATGGCTGGAAATTCCGCCGTCAGAGACCCATCGGATCTTGCGTGACAGAATTTTATTGCGCCAATGCCGGATTGGTTATCGAAGTGGACGGTGGACAGCATGCGGAACGACAGGCCGCGGATCGCAGGCGAACAGAATACTTTTCGAGTCTGGGAATACAGGTTTTGCGCTTCTGTAATAATGAGATGTTGTTGAATACCGACGTTGTGCTCGAACGTATTGTGGCTGTACTTGGCTCTGCCCCCTCACCCCAACCCTCTCCCAAGGGGGAGAGGGGGGAGGGAGAAATCTCTCATCGAGGCGAGAGGGGAAAAAAGTAATTCCGAAACCGTGACCAACAAGGAAAAGTGTTCATGTTGACGGTTGATATTCACACGCATATTTTGCCGCCGGAACTGCCCGACCTGACGGGAAAATACGGCTACGGCGGCTTCATTTCCATTCATCCGCGCGGCGCCGGCTGCGCACGCATGATGCAGGACGGCAGGAAATTCCGCGATATCGAGGCCAATTGCTGGGAAGCCGAAGCGCGCATCGCCGACTGTGACCGGGCCGGTGTCGATGTACAGGTGCTCTCCACGGTGCCGGTGATGTTCTCCTACTGGGCGAAGTCCGAGCATGCGCTCGATCTCGCCCGGCGCCTCAACGATCACATCGCCGGGGTCGTCGCCGCGCATCCGAAGCGTTTCGTCGGCCTGGCGACGGTGCCCATGCAATCGCCCGATGCGGCCGCGCGCGAACTCGAACGCGCGACAATCGAACTCGATCTGGCGGGCGTGGAAATCGGCACTCACATCGAGCAGTGGAACCTCGAAGATGCGCGCTTCGAAACCTTCTGGGCCGCCTGCGAGGCGACGGATGCGGCCGTTTTCGTGCATCCCTGGGACATGATGGCCAAGGCCGACATGCCCAAGTACTGGCTGCCCTGGCTGGTCGGCATGCCCGCGGAGACGAGCCGCGCGATCTGCTCGCTCGTTTTCGGCGGTGTGCTCGAACGCCATCCGGCAATCCGCTTTGCCTTCGCCCACGGCGGCGGTGCCTTCCCGCACACCATCGGGCGCATCCAGCACGGCTTCGACGTGCGCCCCGATCTGTGCGCCGTGGACAACGAGGTGAACCCGCGCGAATACGTACGAAAAATTTTCTACGATTCCCTGGTACACGACCCGCTGGCCTTCCAGTACCTGCTCGACCTCGTCGGCCCGGAGCGCATCTGCCTCGGCACGGACTACCCCTTCCCGCTGGGCGAACTCGAGCCGGGCGCGCTCATCGAAGCGATGGACTTCGATGCCGCAACCGAGGCACGGCTGCGTGCGGGCAGCGCCCTCGAATGGCTCAATCTCGACGCGACGCGTTTCGCCCGTGATTGAGATCGACTGGCACGGCCGGCGCTATCGCAGCGACGCTCCCGTCGCAAGCGATCTTGCCATTCCGCTCTCCTTCGACGGTCGCGGCCCGCGCGTCTTCGGCGCCGCGGCCGCAGGCTCCACACCCCTTGCCACGGAACACTTCAGCGCACGCGTCGCCGACGGGGCAAGCTGCAATGCCTCGACGCTTCGCATCGCCCCGCACGGCAACGGCACCCACACCGAAACCGTGGCGCACCTGTGCGAATCCGGCCCCGACGCACCCTCTCTGCTTGCCGGCGGCTGGATGCCCGCGTGGCTGGCCAGCGTCGAAATTGGCGCAAGCGCCGCCATTGCGCCCGACTCCTTGACCGAGGCGCTGGCTTGCGTGGAAAATACCGGCGCCATCGCACTCGTTTTGCGCACGGTGCCCAACGATATGGGAAAACTTCGCCGCGATTACGACCGGGGCGCGCCGCCGGGCCGGCTTTCCACGGCCGCCGCACAACTCGTCGCCGATTCGCGCATTGAGCACCTGATCGTGGATCTGCCCTCGCTCGATCGCCTGGACGATCCCGAGCTCCCCGCCCATCGTGCGTTTTTCGGCCTGCCTCCGGGAAGCCGGAACCTGCGCGATGCAAAGCGGCGCCACGCCACGATTACGGAAATGATCTTTGCCGCCGACGAGCTGGCCGACGGCCTCTATCTTCTCGACCTTCAGATGCCGCGCTGGCGGCTGGAAGCCGTGCCTTCCCGCCCGCTCGTCGTCCCCGCAAAGCAATGGGAGACCAACGCATGAAAGAATACTGGCTCAGGCTGGCACGAGATCGCGACACCAACGATCCGCACCCGGGTCTTCGCGACCGCTTCCATTTACCGCCCGGCCCGGACGGAAAGCCGGCCGCCTACCTTTGCGGCCACTCACTGGGCCTGTGTCCGCGCAGCGCGCGCACCCTGGTAGCGGAGGAATTTGCCGCCTGGGCCACGCTCGGCGTCGAAGCCCACACCCGCGCGCGCCGACCCTGGGTGAGTTACCACGAACAGGTCACACCCTATCTCGCTCGTCTCGCCGGCGCGAGCGATCACGAAATCGTGGCGATGAATTCACTCACCACCAACCTGCACCTGATGATGGTGTCGTTTTATCGCCCGACCCCCGAGCGCAATGTCATCCTCATCGAAAAAGGCGCCTTCCCCTCGGACCGCCACGCGGTCGTCTCACAGCTCGAATATCACGGTTACTCGGCCGAAGAAGCGTTGGTCGAACTCGCGCCACGCGCGGGTGAAGCGACCCTGCGTGCTGCAGATATCGAGGCCGCGATCGCGCGCGACGGGGAACGCATCGCGCTCGTATTGTGGCCGGGCGTGCAATACCTTACGGGGCAGGCTTTCGACCTGCGGCGTATCGCCAGGGCGGCGCACGCGGCGGGCGCCATGGCAGGCTTCGACCTGGCCCACGCCATCGGCAACGTCCCGCTCCTGCTACATGACGACGACATCGATTTCGCCGTCTGGTGCAGCTACAAATATCTGAATGGCGGCGCTGGCGCTCCCGGCGGCGTATTCGTGCATGAAAAGCACGGTCTCGACTTCAGCGGCCCGCGTTTCACCGGCTGGTGGGGCCATGACAAACGCATGCGTTTCATGATGGGCCCGGAATTCAGGCCCATCCCCGGCGCCGAAGGCTGGCAGCTCTCCAATCCGCCGGTATTCGCGTTGGCACCCCTGCTCGCCTCGCTGCGCCTGTTTGACGAAGCCAGTCTCAACCGCTTGCGCGCCCGATCACTCGAGCTTACCGGCTTTCTGGCGGACGCCTTGACGGTACAACTGGGCGACGCCGTGAAAATCATCACCCCTTCCGACGATTCGGCGCGCGGCGCACAGCTCTCGCTGCGCATTCAGGGCGACCGCGAGCGGGCGCGATTCGTCTTCGCATCCCTTGCCTCCCAAGGCATCCTTGCCGACTGGCGCGAGCCCAATATCATCCGCGTCGCGCCCGCGCCGTTGTACAACAACTTCGAAGATTGCGCGCGCCTGGTAGCCGCGCTGCACCGCTACGAAAATCGGCACGATGGCGACTGAGGTCGCGATCGTCGGCGCCGGGCTCGCCGGTCCGCTTGCCGCCCTGCTGCTCGCGCACAATGGTTGGCGGGTGACGGTCATCGAGCGCCGTGACGATCCGCGGACCGCAGGTTTTTCCGGTGGCCGCTCGATCAACCTCGCGCTCGCCGCGCGCGGTCTCAAGGCGCTTGCCGCCGGCGGCGTCGAGAAGGAAGTGGATCCGCTCCTGATCCCCATGCGCGGGCGCATGACGCACAGCCGCTCAGGCGAGACCAGCCTTTTGCCCTACGGCCAGCGGCCCGGGGAAGTCATCCACTCGGTATCGCGCGAAGGACTCAACCGATTGCTCGTGGATGCGGCGGAGCGAACGGGCCGGGTGACGTTTCTTTTCGGTCACAGGCTGGAAGATTACGACCCCGAACGGAAAACGCTTTCGCTTGTCGACGGGGCCAACCATCCGGGCACGTTCCAGGCCGACATCGTCATCGGGGCCGATGGCGCCGGATCGGCACTGCGCCAGGCGCTCGCCGAACGCGGGCTGATCCGGGCCGACGAAGACATACTCGACCACGGCTACAAGGAGCTGTCCATCGCGCCCGGCGCGCACGGCGCGCACCGGATGGAACGCGAGGCGCTGCACATCTGGCCGCGCGGCGGCTACATGCTGATCGCACTGCCCAACCTCGACGGCAGCTTCACCGTCACCCTGTTCCTCGGCCGCGAAGGCGAACCCGGTTTCGCCCAACTCGATCGCGCCGAAGCCGTGCAAACATTCTTCGAGAACGAGTTCGCCGATGCGGCGGCGCTCATGCCCAGGCTCACCGATGATTTTCTCGCCAACCCGACCGGGGCGCTCGGCACGGTCTATTCGCAGCCCTGGCAGGTCGAAGGCAAGGTGCTTCTGATCGGCGATGCCGCGCACGCTATCGTCCCTTTCCACGGCCAGGGCATGAATGCCGCCTTCGAGGATTGCCGGCTGCTCGCCGAACGGCTCGAACCGGGCTGCGATGTCGAGCAGGTATTTGCACAGTTTTCGCGCGATCACAAACCCGACGGAGACGCGATCGCGAAAATGGCGCTCGAAAATTACATCGAGATGCGCGACACCGTGCGCGACCCCGGCTTCGCGCTACGCAAGGAACTGGGTTTCGAGCTGGAACGGCGCCTGCCGGATCGTTTCGTGCCGCGCTACTCGATGGTCATGTTCCACCACCTGCCCTACGCCGAGGTCCTGCGCCGCGGCGCCATCCAGCACGAACTGTTGATGCGCCTGACAAGGGACAAAAACAAGTTGGAGGAAATCGATCTGGATGCCGCGGCCGAAGCGGCACGCCAAGCCCTCCCGTCCATGCGGAAGGGTTCAATGCACAGGTAGATCAGATCGGCACAAGGCCACAGGCCGTTGCGCGGATTCATCGCGAGCAAGCTCGCTCCCAGCATAATCCATGGCACCGTAGGAGCGGACGTCCCGGCCGCGATGCGGCGATGAAATTCGTTGAAGCCGTATCGCGACTGGGGCCGTCGCTCCTGCATGTTCTTGCGGGCTGCAAGAGCGCGCCATGCGCGCGACACGGACACCAAATCACGCGCGGTCTGTCGCGCCCACGGGGCGTTCCTGCAACGGCATTTGCAGCGTGCGAGCGGACTTGCTACCTGTCACTTGTCATTCAAAGCGGCGTCGCGTACCGCGGCGGCGATGGCGGCGTGCACCTCGCGGTCCATGACGTCCGGCAACATCTTGTCCTCGGGCGCAAGCTCGGCAATCTTTTCCGCGGCCGCGAACAACATGGCATCCGTGAATTGCCTGGCACGCGCATCGAGCGCCCCGCGAAAGAGCGCCGGGAAGCCGAGCGCGTTGTTCAGGCCGCTGCCGTCGATGGCAAAGCTTGCGCCGCGTTGGAGTGCAACGTGGGGATCGATTTCGGGCTCGGGATTGGACAGGGCGAAGATCATCTGTCCTTCTTGTATCCATTCGGGATGAATCAGGTCCTTGACCCCCGTGGTCGCGATCACCACGTGGGATTTGGCCACCAATTCCTCGAGTGCGACGCCCTTGCCCCCCGTCTTTTCAAACCGCTTCACGGCGGTTTCGTTCAGGTCCGAGCCGAGCGATTTCACCACGCCGTAGCGGTTCAAGAGGCGGGCAATGCCGATGCCGGCGGCGCCCAGCCCGATGTGCCCGACGACCGAATTGTTGAGATCGAGGCCCACGTGCCGGCTTGCGGAAATCAGTGCGGCAAGCGTCACCACCGCCGTGCCGTGCTGATCGTCATGGAGCACGGGTTTGTCGAGCCGTTCACGCAGCGCAGCCTCGATCCGGAAACAGGCGGGCGATGCAATGTCCTCCAGGTGGATGGCGCCGAAGGAAGGCGCAATGGCGACGACCGCATCGATGATTTTTTCCGGATCGGACTCGTCGAACAGAATCGGTACGGCGGAAACGCCGACGTTCCGGGCATAAATCATCGATTTGCCTTCCATCACCGGCAGGCCCGCCAGCGCGCCGATATTGCCCAGGCCAAGCACGGCCGAACCATCGGTGACAATGGCAACGGTGTTGGGAAGGTTGGTGTAGTCATTGACCTTTTCGGGCTCTTTGAGCACCGCCAGGCACACGCGCGCCACACCCGGTGTATACAAGTCGCGCATCTGCCCGAGCGAATCGAAGGCCACCTTGGAGACCATGTGGATCTTGCCGCCGCGGTGCCGATCGAATACACGATCGGACTCCCCGAGCAGGCGCGCATTGGGCAACTGCTCGATGCACTCGGCCAGCTCGTTCATCTGGTGCTCTTCGAGTTCGACCGTAACCTCCCACACGGTCTTGTCCTGGTCGCGGCGTACCGCAACCAGGTGCTCGACGACCACGCCCAGGTCGCCGATGGCAGTCAGGATCCGCCCCAGACTGCCGGGACGATGTTCGGATTCGATGACCAGTACGTCAGGTATCTTCATGCTCGGCCTCTTGTCGGCTTGCAACCTCCCCGGGCACCAAACGCCAATGTTAGCGGAATTCCGTGCGGATCGCGGGTCACGAATTCCGGGGTCGGGCGTGGTAACGGTAGATGCCCTGCTCGTCCAACTTCCTGACGAGTTCATCGCCGTGCCGGAGACGGTTGAGATGGGCCAGGGCCTCGCCCAACGCAAAGGGCAGGCTGGACGGTTCGAGATCGGGCCTGAAAAGCAGGCGGATGGCCTCTGCCGCGGACAGCGCGGCGCCCTCCCCCGCGGCCTTGCGCAAGATGGACAGGCGCTTTTCATGATGCGTCCGAATGGCCTCGATCCGACGCTGCACACCGCGGTAAGGCAGGCCGTGCGCGGGAAGCACCAGCGTGTTCCCGGGCAGTTTGTGCAGTTCCTCGAGGGCGGCAAGATAATCGTCCAGCGGATCGGCCTCGGGCGCGTTTGGCCACACCGAAATGTTGGGCGTAATCTCCGGCAGGAGAATGTCGCCCGCGATCAGCATTGGTGATTCATGCCGGTACAAGAGCGCATGAGCCGGCGAATGGCCGCCCGCAAACGACACCGACCAGGACGGCGCAAAGGGAAGCGCACCGGCGCCGAGCGGCTCGGCATGAGCGGGCAAATCGGGGACGGCCGCGCGGTAACGATTGCCGCCGATGGCCGCCACGGGCACACTCACCCCGTTGAGGGCGAAAAATTCCGCAAAGCTTCCCTGCATTTGCTCGCCCGAAAGCGCATGCAGTTCGCCGGCCGCTTCCAGCTCCGGCGCCGGCGCATGCACCCGCGCCCCCATCGCCTCGAAGTGCGCCGCCTGACCGATGTGGTCGGGATGAAAATGCGTTACCACGATGTCGGGTGCCGGCGGAACGCTCCCAAGCTGCTTCCAGCATGCCGTGGTGGCATCGTCGGGAAACCCGCAGTCGACCAGTACCGGCCCTCCCTCGTCCTCGAAGCGATAAACATTGACGTGGCGAGGCGGGAACGGCAGCGGCAGACGAATCCAGGTCAGGCCATCGGCAAGCTCGAACGAAGCGCCATTGCCGATGCCGCGGTACGGATGCTCGAGGGAATCGTTCACGAGGGCGGAAGAGTCTTGCCGGGATTGAGGATGCCGTTGGGATCGAAGACGCGCTTGACTTCGCGCATGAGCTGCAGGACTTCGGGGCCGAGTTCCAGCTCGACATAGTCGCGCTTGGCGGTGCCCACGCCGTGCTCGCCCGATAGCGTGCCGCCGAGTTCGAGCACCGCCTTGAACACCTGCGGCAAGGTGTCCTTCGCCGCGCGCGTTTCGCGCTCGTCGTCGGGATCGAACAGGAGATTGACGTGCAGGTTGCCGTTGCCGGCATGGCCGAAGCTGACGATGGGGATGTCGGCCGCCTCAGCGAGTTCACCGAGACGGGCGACGAGAGCGGGAATCTCCGCGACCGGCACCACCACGTCCTCGTTGATCTTGCCGGCACGAAGCGTTCTCAACGAGGGCGAAAGCGCCTTTCGCGCCTGCCACAAAAGGGCGGCTTCCTCCTTGTCTTTGGCCGCCTCGAAGGCGACAAGGCCCTCGCCCTTGACGGTTTCGCCCAGGCGCTTGACGGCGCCTTCGAGCCCGTCGCGGGAGGCTTCGACCTCGAGCAGCAGGAGCGACTCGGTGCCTTCGGGAAGTTCCACACCGCGATTGCGGATGAGGCCGACTGCTTCGGCGTCCATGAATTCGAGCACCCAAGGGAGATCGGGCTGCGCCATGATGCGCGACACCGCACCGGCGGCGGCATCCACGTTCGCGTAGCAGGCGCGCAGTGTCGCCACCGCCTCGGGCAGGGGCCAGAGCTTGAGCGTCGCCCGCGTGATGATCGCCAGCGTGCCCTCGGAGCCGAGCAGCAAACGGGTGAAGTCGTAGCCGACGACGCCCTTGGTGGTACGCGTGCCGACGCGGATGATCTCGCCCGTGCCGGTCACGGCCGTGAGCCCGAGGATGTTCTCGCGCGGGGTGGCGTATTTGACCGCGTGCGGGCCGGCGGCGTTGCAGGCGAGGTTGCCGCCGAGGGTCGAGTAGGCCGCCGAGGTTGGATCGGGCGGCCAGAAAAAGCCCGCCTTTCGCGCCGCCTCCTGGATCGCGGCATTGGTCGCGCCGGCTTCGGCAATGACGTAGCGGTTGGCCTTGTCGACCGCCTCGATCTTGTTCATGCGTTCGAGCGAAACCACAAGGGCATCGTTTTCGGGGACGGTGGCGCCGACGGTGTTGCTGCCGAGTCCGCGCGCAATGAGCGGCCAGCGGTGCGTGTTGCAGGCGCGAACGATGTCGGCGACTTCGGCTTCGTTCAACGGGAAAGCCACCGCCCCCGCCTGGCCGCGCCGGCGGCTGTTGTCGTAGGCGTAGACGGCGCGGTCGGCCGGATCGGTCCGAAAACGCTCCCGCCCGAGCAACGACTCGAGTTCGCGCGCAAGCGCCGCGGGGAAACTCATTCGGGTTCACTCATTCGGGATAGAGGGTCCGGTCCACGAGATCGCACAGGCAATGCAGCAGGACGATGTGCACTTCCTGGATGTG
>JAKDMP010000069.1 GCA_030452225.1 Gammaproteobacteria bacterium | reverse complement strand
GCAGCAGGAAGAGGACGCGGCCGTCGGAGGTCCTGGGGATCAACAGGCCGTCGCCGGCGGGCGCCCAGGCGCTGTCGAAGGCCAGGTGCGTGCCGCGGCTGGGTTCGAGAAGCGTCATGGCCCGCGGGTCTTCCATGCGGCGGACGGCATCGGTGCACGGCCCGGTCGCGTTGACGACGGAACGCGTCCGGATGGCAAACTCGTGCCCGCTTTGCACGTCGCGCAGCTCTGCGCCGCTCAGCCGTCCGCCCTCCTGCGTCAAGGCGGTTGCTTCGACGCGGTTGGCCACCACGGCCGATTCGCGCGCCGCCGTCATCAGCAGGGTGATCGCCATGCGCGCGTCGTCAAACTGGCCGTCGTAGTAGGCGACGCCGCCCTTGAGGCCGCGGGGCCGAAGACGCGGGAAGGAACGCAGCATTTTCTTGCGGGAGAGAAAGCGGCTCGGCTCGATCGCGGCGTCTCCCGCCGCGCGGTCGTACAGCCACAGGCCCACGCGGTAGAACAGGGCCTCGCGCCAGGAATAGGCCGGCACCACCGTGCGCAGTGGATGGACGAGGTGCGGGGCGATGGCGAGCAGCGTGGCGCGTTCCGCCAGCGCCTCGCGCACGAGGTGGAATTGTTCGCGGTCGAGTTGCGTGACGGCGGCTTCGAGGTAGCGCACGCCGCCGTGCACGAGCTTGGTCGAGCGGCTCGAGGTGCCGCCGGCGAAGTCGCCGCGCTCGACCAGCGCCACCGAGAGGCCGCGCGTCGCGGCATCGAGGGCCACGCCGGCGCCCGTTGCGCCGCCGCCGATCACCAGCAGGTCGAAGGATTCGCGCTCGAGGCGGGCGAGGTTTTGTGCGCGCTCCATTCCGCTCATTCGCCCTCCTCCGTTGCCCAGCCCCGCGCCCGCTCGCAGGCGCGCCGCCATTGGCGGTAGCGGGCCTCGCGCTCGTCGTGCGCGAGTTGCGGGACGAACTCTTCGTTTGCAGGTTGCCAAGCGGCGAGCGCCTCGGCGTCGAGTGCACCGCTCCCCGCCGCGGCCAGCATCGCCGCGCCCATCGCGGTGGTTTCCGTCACCCGTGGGCGCACGATCGGCACGCCCAGGAGATCGGCCTGGATCTGGAGCAGCAGATCGTTGGCGGACGCCCCGCCGTCGACGCGCAGGCGCTCGATCGGCTTGTCCACGGCCACCTGCATCGCTTCGATCACATCGCGTGTGCGGAACGCCATGGCTTCGAGGCTGGCGCGCGCCAGGTGCGCCGCCGTCGTCCCGCGGCTGAGGCCGAGGATCGTGCCGCGCGCCGCCGGATCCCAGAACGGCGCGCCGAGTCCGGCGAAGGCCGGGACGATCGTCACGCCGCCGCTGTCGGGCACCTTGCGCGCCAACGCCTCGACCTCGGCGGCCTGTTCGATCAGCCCGAGTCCGTCGCGCAGCCACTGCACGAGCGCGCCGGCGACGAAGATCGAGCCCTCCAGCCCGTAGGCCGTCGCCTCGCCCGGCAGGCTGCACACCGGCCCGGCGATGAGTCCCTCGCCATCGCGGCGCGTGCTTCCGGTGTGCATCACCACGAAGGCGCCGGTGCCGTAGGTGTTCTTGACCTCGCCCGCCTCGCGGCAGTGCTGGCCGAGAAGCGCCGACGGCTGGTCGCCGGCGACGCCCAAGATTTCGATCTCGCCGCCGCCGAGCCGGGCCGTTCCGAAACGCGCGGCCGAAGGGCGCACCTCCGGAAGGAGCGCGCGCGGAATGGCGAAGAGGTCGAGCAGTTCATCGTCCCAGTCGAGCCTGCCGATGTCGAAGAGCAGCGTGCGCGCCGCGTTGGTCACGTCGGTGGCATGCACGCGGCCGCCGGTGAGCTGCCGGACGATCCAGCTGTCGACGGTGCCGAAGGCGAGTTCGCCCCGCTCGGCGCGCCGGCGTGCCCCCTCGACGTGGTCGAGTATCCAGGCGATCTTGGTGGCGGAAAAATACGGGTCCAGGCGCAAGCCCGTTTTTGCGCGGATCGTCTCGGCGAGGCCGTGCGCCGCAAGCGACTCGCAGCGATCGGCCGTGCGCCGGTCCTGCCACACGATGGCCGGCGCGATCGGGCTGCCGCTTGCGCGCTCCCAGACGACGGTCGTCTCGCGCTGGTTGGTCAGGCCGATCGCCGCCACCTCGCTTGCGCCGATTCCGGCTTCGGCCAGGGCCGCCTCGGCCGCCGCGCGTTGCGTGGCCCAGATCTCCATCGCATCCTGCTCGACCCGGCCCGGCCGCGGGTAGCGCACCGCAAGCTCCTTGCGGCCGGCCGCGCGTATCTCCCCCGCCTCGTCGAACAGGAGCGCGCGGCTGCTGCTGGTGCCCTGGTCGAGTGCCAAAAAGAACGTCATGGTTTGTGCTTGCGGATTCGGCGCGTCAACAGTATCAACTTTCCGCGTTTGCGGTGTGCCGTGGCCGGAAGCGTTCTTGCTCCTTCTCCCCTTTGGGGAGAAGGCCGGGATGAGGGGGCTGCGTCAAGAAACGGTCCCTCCCTTTATGCTTCGACTTCGCCACGCTACGTTCGGCACGAGCGGAAAACCGTTACAGTCTGGATGCCCGATTCACGAGCGGGAGACCAGGCACATGAAGCTGATTGCACACCGCGGGGGCTCCGGCCTGCGGGTGGAGAACACCCTGGGGGCGTTCGCCCACGCGATCAAGCTGGGGGCGGCCGGCGCCGAGCTGGACGTTCACCTGAGCCGCGACGGCGAGGTCGTCGTGCACCATGACGATGTGCTGAACCCGGCCTATTGCCGGCACGCCGGCGGCGACTGGATACGGCCCGGCGAGGCGCTCCCGCTCGCCGGGATGACGTACGCCGAGATGCAGCGCTACGACATCGGCACGCCCCGGCCGGGCACGGGCTACGCGCGCCGTTTCGAGCGCATCCGGGCCGTCCCCGACCAGCGTATTCCGTTGCTGCGCGAGGTGATCCGGCTGGTGAAGGAGCGCTCGGCGACATTCCTCCTCGTCGTCGAGATCAAGACGCCGCCGCTTGAGGCCGCGCGCAAGCCGTGGGCGGCACTGGTCGATGCTACGCTGGCGATCATCGACGACGAAGGTTTTGACGCGCGCTGCGTCCTGTGTTCCTTCGACTGGGGCTCGCTGCGTTACGCCAGGGAAAGTCACCCGGGTATCCCCATCTGGCTCACCAGTTCACCCTTCAGCTGGTTCGAGCGAGGCGAGCCGCCGGCCAGCGACATTCCGCCCGGCGCGGTCGAGTTGCAGGCGTTGCGTGAAAGTTATGCCGGCGGCGATGCGCCCTGGTTCGACGGTTTCGATCCGCGTCGTTTCGGCGGCAGCCATGCCAGGGCCGTCGCTGCAGCCGGGGGCGAGGCATGGTTCCCGTTCCACCGCGACTTCACGCCCGATGCCGCACGCGAACTCACCGACCTCGGGCTCGAGGGCGCCGTCTGGTCGGTGAACATGCGCGACCCGGCGGAAGTCGAACGCCTGGCGAAATGCGGCGCGGGCTATCTGGTCACGGATTACCCCGACGCCACCGTCCCGGCGTGACGGCGCCATGGCGCCCCGGCGCAAGGCCCTCCGCATCCAGGCGATACGTACCTGGTTCTTCGTCAGGACCGGTCGGCGGTACGTTTGTCCCGGATGTGAATGGCGTAGGATCCTCCCTCACGGAAGTCCGTTTTTTTCATCTCGAATAGTTCGGTCGCCTCGATGAGCTTGCTCAATTTTTGGTAGCCGTAGTTCCGGGGATCGAAGGAGCTTTGGTTCGTGATGTGCGTCCCGACCGCGGCTATGTTCGCCCAGCCATCATCGTCCGAGGTTGCCGCCACCGCACCGCGAAGCAGGCTCACGAGTTTCGTGTCCTGCTTGAGCTGTTGCTTGCTCCGTTTCTTTACGCTCGGTGCTCCGTTTCCCGTATTGCTTGATTGTTCTTCTGCCGCACTCTTGAGCGCCTCCAGGAACACGAACTTGTCGCAGGCCGCCTGGAGGGCACCCGGCGTCTTCTTTTCGCCGAAGCCGTACACGGTACGACCCGATCCGCGAAGCCGCGTCGCCAGCCGCGTAAAGTCGCTGTCGCTCGTCACCAGGCAGAAGCCGTCGAAGTTGCCGGTGTAGAGAAGGTCCATGGCGTCGATGATCATCGCCGAGTCGGTGGAGTTCTTGCCCGTCGTGTAGCTGAACTGCTGCATGGGCGCTATGGCATATTCGTGCAATATATCCTTCCAGGACACGAGCCGGGTTGTCGTCCAGTCGCCGTACGCCCGCTTCACGCTGGCGATGCCGTAATTCGCGATTTCCTGGATGAGAACCTCGCACAGCGATGCGCTGACGTTGTCTGCATCGATCAGCACCGCAAGTTTGTTTTCCGATTTCATATGTGCCTGTATGTCGTTGGCGCTGTCGGCCGAATCGGGCCAAGGCCCGTGTAATTGGAATACGTAAAGCGTATCATCAGTCGCAAGTGCCCGCATTGATATCGTGTCGGCGGCATTGGCCATGCAAAGACAGGAAGTTGCGCAAAGGGAATGATGGGACATAGGGTGAACAAGGGTCCATTACAGGGACAGGCGGCTCGCAACGATTCGCGTGCCGATCGCCTGGAGCTCCCGGGCGTCAAGGTACTTCCGCCGTTTGCGCGCAAGCGCCTGCAGAGCTGGGTGCTCGATGTGCTTCGCCGCGACGGCGCGGCGCCGGACTACGACGCACCGATCGGCGATCCCGGGCTGTTCGGGCCGGACACCGTGACCTGGAAAATCCATGCCGATTTCCCCAGCATGATGACCGGCGGACTCGCTTCGCTCATGCTGCAATCCCTGCACCCGTTGGCGCTGGCAGGCGTGTGGGATTATTCGGATTTTCGTGCCGACATGCTCGGGCGGCTGCGCAACACGATCGCCTTTGTCTCGCGTACGACCTACGCGCCGCGCGCTCCCGCCGAACGCGCGATCGAGCATATTCGCGCGATCCACCGGCCGGTAAAGGGCGTCGCTGCCGACGGCCGTCCCTACAGCGCCGAGGATCCGCATCTTCTCACCTGGGTGCATTGCGCCGAGGCTTGGAGTTTTCTCTGCGGATACCGGGCGTATTGTTATCGGCACGTTCCCCGCGTGCTGCAGGACCGCTATCTGGAAGAGATGGCGTTCATTGCCGGGGAGCTTGGCGCACGCGCAGTGCCGAAGTCGCGCACGGCATTGCAAGCGTTCTTTCGCGATGTTCGCCCGGAACTCGTGTACGACGATCGGACGCATGAAGTGCTGGAAGTGTTGCGCTCGATCCGCTTGCCGATCCCTTTCCCCAACTTCGGCCGGGGCCTCTTTTTCGGCGCCGCTACCGCGCTGCTGCCCGATTGGGCGCTCGACCTGATGGACAGGGCGCCCCTGGAACGGCGGCGCGACCGGGCGGCCATGGGTGCAATGAAACTGATCGCGCCGAGCATCCGCGACGCGTTGTCCGTGGGTGGGCTCGCCTGGCGCGCCTGCGCCCGCACCGGCGCCGACTACGAATCCCTCTTCCGCTGGCCGCAACGTGAGGATTGACAAGCCTGCGGATCTGCGCCGTCGTCCCGGCGAAGGCCGGGACCCACTATGAAGAATCAGCCCCCCCCCAGGCCGGGCTGCGCATTAATAACACGGCCTCGGGGTTAGCCCGGGCGCCGGAACCCTCGTCGATGAACCGCGTCTATTTGCGCGGGGCGATGATTTCGCCGAGGTAATCCGGCGTGCCTTCGATGCGCACGAGATGCGGGTATCGGAGCCCGCCGTGGTAATCGACCGGCACGGTGTACACGTTGCCCTGGTACTTGAGCGTAAGCTCGATCGGTTCCTTGCCCTGTTCGGCATTGGCGATGGCACGCTTTAGAAACTCCGTGGAGAACTCGCGTCCGTTGACTGCCACCATGGTTGCACCGGTGCTGACGCCGGCCTTGAACGCCGGGCCCTTCCAAAGCACGTCGTTGATCACGCCGTCGTCGTTCAGGGTGATGCCGATCGACCAGGCGAAGTTGTACAGGTGGCGCGGCGATTGCGGCCGGCTCATATACTCCTTTTCGTATTCGCTGGGCGTGTCGGTGTAAACCAGTTTCCAGCCCGACGCCTTCAGCCCGCTCAAAAGCGGCGGGGTGTACGTGTTGACCCGTTCGTGCAAAAAACCGGCCCAGTCATATTTCACGACACCGTTCAACGCGCTCACGATGTCGTCGAAGGTATAGGTGTTGACGTTCCAGCTGCCGTTGTGCATGTTGTAGAAGGCGCGGGCGAAATCGTCCAGAGATTTTCGATCGTTCGTCAGCACGCGAATCTTCGCATCCACCGCCAGCCACAACATCTGGCCGGCACCGTAGTATTCCTCGCTCATCTGCCAACTGCGGTAGGGCAGCATGGAGCGGTGCGCCGCCGTCGGGTCGTTGGTGGTATCGAGCAGGGTTCGCCACACAAAGCCCGGCCTGTCCTTGTCGTACTTCGCCGCCACCATGGCAAGCGCCTGGCGAAACTGCTCGGGCGTCCACATGCCCGAGCGCGCGGTGAGGACGAACCCCCAGTACTGCGTCAGTCCCTCGTACACCCACAGCAGCGAGTCGCCCATGGGCACGTTGTAGTTGGGCGTCCACAAGTCGGCGGGGCGGCGGTACTTGCCGTTCCACGAATGCGTGAACTCGTGCGCCAGCAGATCACGGCCGGTGGCATTGTCCTTCCAGGCGGTGAAGTAGTCGGCACCCACGCCGTTTTCGCTGGAGCGGTGATGCTCGAACCCGTTGCCGGTCATGTAGTCGGACAGCGAGAGCAGGAAATCGTAATGATCGAAATGATGCGAGCCGAACAGCCGGAAAGCCTGCGTGACCAGGTTGCGGTGTACCTCGAGCTGGTGATCCGTCACTTCGAGAAACTTCGGCGCATCGGCCACGATGTCCAGGTGTACCGGCACGTCGCCGCCGGGGTTCAGGTCCACGCGCTTGAAATAACGGCCCGCATAGATGGGCGAGTCCACCAGCGTGTTGAGTGCCACCGGTTTGAAGGTGGTGGTGTTGCCGGAAGTCGAGGCGGTTTCCAGTGCCGTGCCGAATTGCCATCCCTTCGGCAGCGTCACGCTCGGCCGGACGGTGATGCGGCGCGAATAGTAACCGGCCGGATACAGCACCACCCAGTTCCATTCCAGCATCAGCATGCGGTCCGTCATGGTGCCGTGGCCGCGGCGCTCGGAGAGGTACTGGAAGGTCAGGTCGAGGCGGGAGACGCCCTCCGGCACGTCCACATGGAAGGCGTACACGGCGTACTTGTCGCGCTTCCATTTCAGGCGCTCGCCATCGGCCTTGATGACCAGGCCGGCGAGATCCTGGATCGGCCCCGCGGCCGAATGGGTGCCGGGGATCCACTTCGGATACAGCAGCGTCTGCCTGCCCGGTTCGACCGGAATCACTTCGTGCACGCGGTAAATGCCCTGGCGGGTGTCGCTGACGTCCACATCCAGCGTGATCGTGCCCGGATACGGAACGTCCTTCGGCGGCGCCACCTGCGGCTCGCGAACTTCGCCCGCGGATGCCGCGCCGACCAGCAGCAGCACGGACGCTGTTGCCAAAAGAGCGGCGAGGAGACCGCGCAATGGCGCAGATTTCGCGGCTGAAAGACCTGGAGACATGGCGAATTCCGGCAATACCAACAAGAAGTGAACTGTAACACCTGTACAGGGCCCGCCCGCTCCAGGCAATCGGCTGAACAAGGCAGGACGCGCCGTGCGCGCGACAGGCAAGGTGGCAAGCCGCTGCCGTGGGCCGCTCCTGCGGTTCATGCAGGCGATCTTCCCCCGCGCGCGCTGCATTCGGCGCTGCGCCGGCTTGCCATGACAATCTCGACCACGCCGCCCTTGGACGTCAAGCAAGGCGATTGGTCGCGTCGCCTGGTTACTTCCTGCGGCTCACCCACATTGCGATCACCGCGCGAAAGACCGTTTGTCCGCTCGTGTCCATCACGTTCACCGTTACCGGCAACTCGACTGCCTCATCAAACTGGGGGATCGGATTCAATTCCGCGACGGCGCGCAAATCGGTTTCGGCCTTCTTGAGGTATTCCACCGTCATACCCTTTGGAATCCAGCGATGGCTGGACGGTATCGTCACATCCGTCATGGTTCCGCCCGCAAGCTCGGCCATGTTGCACATGGCAATCCCGTGAACCGTCTTGATGTGATTGAGTACCGCGTGCCGCTTCCTGATATGCACTTCGCAGTAACCGGGGCGCAGCGCTCGGAATCTCGGCCGAATGCTGCGGAAGTAAGGTGCCTTGCGGCAGACCAGACGTGAAAACAACCATTTGCCGCCTGGGTACGCTGACATGCGATTCCATGCGGACATCGCCAAATTGGCCTTGCTCATCCGACGCCTCCTGATGAATTACCTGATGTGGCCACGAGCTGCCTGCCTCATAACGCCGTATTCAATGATCGGAACCCTGCCGGTCAGGATCCGTTTCCAACGGTATACCCCGAGCTTCAAAAGGAGAAGAACCAGCGTCCATGCCGCTAAACTTGGCAGCATCCATGCGGGTATTGTCATAAGTGGGCCTCGCAATGCGAATGTGACAGAAAACGCGTGAACTCACCCGCTGACGCCCCGCGCCACGGCTTGGGACACCTGACGCTTGTATCGCCGATATGGGGGTCTCATACGCCCCACTCGAAATTCAGCCAGTCGGTGTTTTCCCTTGCACCGAGTCTTTTATAAAACCGTATCCCCGATTCGTTCCATGGCGCAACCGTCCACTTTATTTGCGTGCAGTTGTTTGCCTTGGCTTCCGTTTTCAGCGTATCCATAAGTTGTTTACCGATGCCCCGGCCCCTGTGGCCTTCCCTGACAAACAGTTCCTTCATGTAGATGGCGGGCCTGTTTTGCGCCGTATAGGGGAGATAGTAATACACGAGCATACCCAGGATAATGTCGTTTTCCTGCGCAACTATGCAGTAAAAATCGGGTGGTTCCTTTTGGAATCCGCTCTCCCGCACTATGTCCGGTGTTATGGCGTATGAATCAATGTATTTTTCGAAGATCGCCAGCTCCTTCATCAGGGCCCATAGCGCCTCGCTGTCTTCTTTCCTGGCCTTACGAATTACCATGTGCATCATCGACAAGCGGTTTATTCACTACAAGGATTCCCTCTGGCCTGGCTACGGGGTTGCGAGTCGAACCGCGCCCCCGGCAAGCCAGATACGCGAAGCGTATCACCTATCGCGCGTGAGAATCAGCCGCAAAACGGTGCTGATCCAACGAGGAGCTCGCCGGCTCGTCGCCATCGGCAAACGCTGGAATTCAACCGCCGGCAGCCCGCGTAGCGGGATGACGGTCGGCGGCAGCCATTTGTTGGGTAATCACTGTAGCGCAAGTACAAACCGCAAACCTCTTTCGACTTGCGTCATGGCTTGCTCCACGCCGGAGCGCTCTACGGCATAGACGGCGTTCAACCGCTCAGTGACAGCCTCGGAGCCGCGCTTCGCAAGGTACTGTTCCAGCGCTTCGGTGAAGAGCCGACTACGAGGTACCGCGCGCTGCTTGGCCAAGCGCTCCGCAGCGTCGAAAACCGGGTCAGGGACTGAGATTGCGACTTTCATACCCGCATAGTATGACTTTGGTATGAATTTTGCTGCACCACGCGCAACGCCTAAGTTCACCTGCCGCTGTGGAGCGCCAGCGGAACAGCGGTCAGATGCAGCGCCATGTTAGCCGCTCCTCGTATCCTCGTCGCCCTCATTTGGGTATTTCGACCTCTATGTAGATGCCTGCCGTTGCTGATGTGATCGCAGCAACTATAGAAGGAAGTACTCGCTGCATCCTCGGCCAGCTGGTGGATAGCAATACAACTATTCCGAGGCGCCGACTCGCAAGGTTTTGCTGGTATTGGAGATGGGTGTCGGTTGTGACGAAGACCTCGTATTCACTCTCTTCAGCTACCTTGAGCAACTCGCCATTCTTTAACAGCGATCATCCCTGCTCATAGGCGGTAGATACTTCGTGTTCTAAAAGCGAATGTCGTAGCGGGTTGGGAACACCCTGATCGAACAGGATCCGCTCCTATACAGCCAAAGCACTGTGTGCGGCATAATCCAGCACCGCGCGAACTTGCTCCTCCGTGGTGCCCGGAAACCACTCGATAAACTCAGCAACCGTCGCGCCGTCCTCGAGATTCTCGAACAGCGCCGCCACCGGTACTCGGGTACCGCGAAACACCCAAGCGCCGCTGCTGCGCTTCGGATCCCACTCAACCGCAGGACATGTGGACCAATCGATCATAGTCCAAGTGTACTACGTGGGACATGGACGGCAACGCCTAAGCTGAGCTGCGGCTCCGTCAGGAGCCGTCAGCTCCAGCGCCTGGTTATGTGTGCGCTCGTTGCTGCCACCTTCTTGGTGATTGGTTTGGATGGAATACTGCAAGTACGAGTATAAATTCATCTTCATCGCGGTAGAGCACGCCGTGTGGAAATATCTCCAGCGGCCAACGCCGTACTTCGTGCTCAAGAGCCTGCATTGCCAATGGCTGACCTGAAGCAGCTTCGACAGCCGTCTCTAATGCGATCTGAAATCGGCGAGCCAATTCGGGGTTGATCTTGCGGTAATAGGACTTCTCCCGCCGAATATCTGCGCGTGCGGATTGCAGAAATTTGACGCGTTTCAATGATCATCTGCCCGGAGTTCTGAAAATACGTCTGCCGCCGGAATCGCCCGCTCTTCACCCCGAAGGTAAGACTGATACCGTCGATTAGCTTCGGCCAACCATTCGCGTTCGGTTCGCTTTGGATCAGCAGCAGGTCGTTCCTCCATGCTTTCCAATAGGTGCACTATTAGGCGCGACCTGTCTTCGCGGGGAAGCAAACGCGCTTCTTTCTCCAATATTTCAGTAGAATGGGTCATGAGTTCCTCTCGCCACTTCGCGCTTACGTACATTGTACGCCGCCGTACTCCAAGTGCGAAGCCCTCCGCAACAAGTACATAACGAATGACATGGACCTCCCCACTCTGGCCGCGGTAGCGTGCCGGAATGGAGATGTCAACTTTACCCCAAGATGTGGAGAGGCCCATGAACACGGTAACTCAATTCGGCCTGGATCTGGCCAAAAACTCGTTTGCCATCTATGGCGGCGATCGTCGCCATGGAGGCGGGCAGTGGTGCCCACTACTGGGCGCGCGAGCTGGAGAGGCTCGGCCACGATGCGAGGATCATTGCCCCGAAGCTCGTTGCCCCTACCGCCGGCAGGGCGCCACGGGCAAGAACGATGCCAACGATGCGGCGGCGATCTGCGAGGCCGCGGGGCGCCCGCGGATGCGCTTTGTGCCGATCAAAAGCGCCGAGCAGCAGGCGACCCTGGTGGTGCACCGGCTCAGAGCGGCCACCGTGGCCGAGTACACCCGCACGGTCAACCAGATGCGCGGGCGTCTGGCCGAAGTCCTCGGCATCGGCGTCACCAGCGCCTCGGCCCGGGTCGCGACCCTCGGCAACGGGCACGACTTCAACAACGCTCGTCAGTTCGCCGCCTGGCTGGGGCTTGTCCCGCGCCAGTACTCCACCGGGGGGCAAGTCCCGGCTGGGTCGCATCTCCAAGCGTGGCGATACCTACCTTCGCACACTACTCGTGCACGGGGCCAGAAGCGAGCTCAACTACAGCGCCGAGCGCGACGACAGGAAAAGCCGGTGGGCGGAGAAGCTCAAGGCATCGAAATCCTGGAACAAGGCCGCCGTGGCACTCGCCAACAAGCGCGCCCGTATCGCCTGGGCGATCCTGGCGAAGGAGTGTACTTATCAACCCACCTGAGGGCTGCCAGAGGTGATGGAGACGGTTCGACCGCCGCCCGGTGAACCTGTTGAGCTCAAGGGCTCCGTGAAGCCGGCTAACGAATGAGGGCCGGGCGTGCGTAAGTCATCAGGGCTCGTGGAGAGGACTCCACATCAAGAAGCCGAATATAGACCCGCAGTCAATCCCTTCATCCACCATGCAGCCATCAGCCAACCGGAGTTAGTCATGAGGTAGCCAACACACCGCTTGCAAAAGTGGAGAGGTCCATATAGCCTGAGCTCAGCCGCCGGCAGCCCGCGTAGCGGGATGGCGGTCGGCTGGTGCGATTTATTAGACCACACTAGCCGTTGGCCGTGGACGGATCGATAACAGCACTGACTGATGTGATTTTGTTTGCGGGAAATCCTGACTTCTCTGCATGTTCCCGAATAAGCTGCTCATTCGATGCGTTGTAGACACAGTAAATTTTGTCCCCAGCTACGTAGCTGTGAACCCACTGAATTTCTGGGCCTATCTCTGTAAGTACAGCGTTGGAGTGCTTTGCTGCATCACGGAGCGCCTGCTCTGACATGTCTCCAGCGCCGGGGATCTCTCGTTCGATCAGATATTGAGTCATCACTTTGTCTCCTGTGTTGCCAAATTGCCCCGGAGTGGGGTCTAACGCAGTGGCGATCTGCGGTCTATTGTAAGCCGGGCTCGATGCCCGGCTTACAATAGACGTATCATTGCCAGTTCGCCGGCGCTTCGTGCCCCCCCCGCCCGCTAATCGGAGGGGACGAGCCGGCTCG
>JAKDMP010000068.1 GCA_030452225.1 Gammaproteobacteria bacterium | reverse complement strand
CCTACCGCCGCCGCGTTCGCTTTCTTTTCGGCCTTCGTCGCCTGGTGTTCGCCGACTTCGGCGGCCCGCCGAAGCCGCGCGCGCTGGCCTATGCCGCGACGATCGTCGCCGGCGATGCGGCGATCGTCATCGCCTCGCTGCTCTCCGGCACGGTCGCCTGGGCGGTGCTCGCCATGTTCGCGGTCATGTTCCTGGTCTCATTCGCGGCGATCTACGGCGGATATGCCCCTGCGTTCGTGGCGCCGGTCGCCCTGGCCTACTCCTTCGCGGTGTTCATTCCGCTGACGGCGGCCGGTCTCGGCGACCGTCTGCTTGGGTGGAGCGTTGGCGGCGCCGTCGCGCTCATCGCCGCGGTCGTGCTGTGGCCGATCGACCGTCGGGCGGTGCTGCGCCGGATGCTGGCCGGCATCATCGCCCAGCTGTCGGATGCGCTGGCAAGTCTCGACGCGGGGGATCACGAGGGCGCGCTTGGCAGGCTCGCGGGGGCGGCCGGCGAGCTGAAGGGATTGCGCGAACGGATGGCCACGCCGTTGCGGCCCTCCGGCGTCGCGTCACGCACGCTGGGGCTGATTCACCTGATCGGAAACGTAGGGCACGCGGCGGACCTGGTGGGCGAGGTTGTCACGGTCAGGCTCAATGTCGACGACCGACCGCTGCTCGCCGAAGTGACCGGGGCTCTCGACCGGAGCGTGGCGGTGCTGCGCGGCGAGGGCGCGCCCGAATCGCTGCTGGCGGACATGGAGCCGCTGGATCGGGCGCGCCGCGAGCGGCGGAAACGGGTCGATGCGCATGCCCTGCAAACGGTGGAGTCGCCGGCCGCCGCCGGCGAGGGGGAAGCCGACGCGGTTGAAGCGATGCGGCGAAGCTTCCCCTTGCTGGCGCTCTCGCACTTCGTCCTCTGGCTGCAGGCCAATGCCGCGGCGGCCATGGGCGCCGGCCGGGGGGTTCGCCCGGTGCCGAGCGCGCCCGAGTTGTCGCCATCCATGTCCGCGCCGGACTCGCTCCTGGCGCGGGCGCGGGGGATCGCCATCGCCGCACTGGACCCCGACGGCGTCATCTTCCGCAACAGCGTGAGGGCGGCCCTGGCCATGGCACTCGGCATTCTTCTCGCCAAGCTGCTGCCGGTCGCGCACGGCTTCTGGATCACGCTCGGCGTTCTCCTCGTGCTGCGCTCGAGCGCCGCCTCGACCTCGTCAACGGCGTTGCGCGCGGTGGCCGGCACTTTCGCCGGGTTCATCGTCGGCGCAGTCGTTTTGTGGGCGGCCGGCAACAACCCGGTCGCGCTGTGGGTGCTGATCCCGTTTGCGGTCTTCATCGCCGGCTACACGCCGGGGGCCATCAGCTTTGCCACGGGCCAGGTGTCGTTCACGATCCTGGTGGTGGTGTTGTTCACCCTGATCGACCCGCTGGGCATGACGACCGACATCGCCCGGCTCGAGACCGTGAGCATCGGGGCGGTCACGGCCGCCGTCGTGGCGTTGATCCTGTGGCCGCGGGGTGCGCGCGCCGCGCTGGCGAACGCGGTGGCCGCGGTCTACCGCGCGGCTGCCGACGGCTTGCACGCCGCGCTCGGCGGATCCGAAGCCGATCGCCCGCGGGCCAGGAACCGGTTGAGGGACGCGATCCGGCAGGCGGATTCCGCCTTTGCCGTCGCCCTCGGCGAGCATGGCGAGCGGATCGATGCAACTGCCTGGGTCAGCCTGCTGCGCGCGCCCGCCATGACCCGCGCACTGGTCGAGGATCTCCTTGGACCATTGCCCGTCGCACCGCCGACTCCGTGCAAGGGCGCGCAGGGGGGCGTCGCGAGGCGGGGCCAGGCCGTGGCGGGCGAATTCGCCGGGGTCGCCGGGCGCTTGACCGGATCGGCGGCTCCGGGGCCGCCTGCCGGCGGCGGCGACGAGGTCGACGTCGAGCTACGGCGTTGCCTCGCCGGGTGCGCGCCGCTCGGGGAGCGCCAAGTCGATCAGGCGCTGCTCATCATCGCCTGGAACGATTGGCTGGATCGGCTCGAGCGGGCCGTGCACACCGCCGCCCCGGCCCTGGATGCGGTTGGGGCCGGCAACGCCCCCCGCGCCTGGTTGCGCCGGCCGCAACGCCGCGCCGCGCGCGGAAGTTGATGAAGAGAACCGAGTCCAGGATGTCTCTGGTTGATGCGGCATTCCGCCCGGCGGGCGGGGTGCGTGTTCATACCGAGCCCCGGCCTGCGCCCACTACTGTCCGGGGCAACTCAAGAAGCACTTTTTAACTCGTCATACCGGCGCAGGCCGGACTGCGAAGGCGGAACGCCGGAGCGAACATGCGCGGCGCGCATGGCCCGAAGGGCGAGCGACGCAAGTCGCGAGTAATCCAGTGTTTGATGAATCCCGCCCGGCGGGCGGGATGCGTCTTCATACTGGGCCCCGGCCTGCGCCGGGGCGACGGCAAAATGCAAAAGTTGAACATGGCTACCGGAGCGGGGTAGAAGGCTTGCGGATACTTTTTTCCGGACAGCAGCGCTGTGCGCGGGCACCGGCGTTTGTCAGCGGGATCGCAAGCGAAAGAAGATCACCGCCGAGTCCTTGTGCGAGGGCGTCGTCAGCACCGTGTCGCCGATGACGATGGAACGGCGGAAGCGGATCGCCTGGGCGAGGTACTTCCCGTCCCGCGAGAGGGAGAGCACGTCGCCGAATGCGCCTGCGCCCGTGCCCCGCGGTGACGGGGTGTAGACGAAGCGCGGCATGCCGGTCGGGTCGAAGGCGGCGAGATAGCTGGTCGGACGCCCGCCCGGCGGCGCGAGGGTCGCGACCACGTCACGGTTTCGCCGCACGCGCACCGGTCCGTAGAGGAGCCCCGACGCCACCACGCCTCCGGCGTCGGCGACGATCTCGGGCCCGTTGTTGTTCGGGCCGCGGCCGGCCACGGTGACGAGCCACAGTGGCTGCCCGTCCGGGGTGAGCTTGAGGAGGAAGTCGTCGCCCCCGGCGCCCAGCTTCGGGATGTTGTGGCCGGCGATCACGGCGCCGCGGCCAAAGCCGCCCGAGACGTACACGGATCCGTCCGGCGCCACCGCGACGCCGCGCACGTCTTCCCTGCCGGGGCCCGCAATCCGCTTGACCCAGGCGACGCGGCCCTCGGGCGTCAGCCTTGCCAGGGCGCCGTCCCAGCCGCCGCGGCTCTCGATGCGGCTTGTGCCGAAATCGAGCCTGCCGCGAAACTCGAATCCGACATAGACATCGCCCGCCGGCGCGATGTTGATGGCCCGGATGCGCTCGGTCCCGCTGCCGCCGGCCTGGACGACCCACAGCACTTCGCCGTCCGGCGTCATGCGGATGGCGAAGGAATCGCGCCTGCCGCCGCCGAAGCGATAGGTGTGCCCGTCGATGGCGAAATCGCCTTCGCTGATCGCGCTCACCGCGATCCGGCCATCGGCGAGCACCGCGATCTCGTTCCCGCCGTCGCCCTTCGGGCCGCCGAAGCTCCGCGCCCAGATCAGCTCTCCGGATGGGTCGTACTTGGCGATGAACTGGTCGAAGCTGCCGGCGCTCGTGAGCACCGTGCCGCCGAAATCGACCTCGCCGCTGAACCAGCCGCTGACGTAGAGGTTGCCGCGCGCGTCCGTGGTCAGGTCGTAGGCGTTGTCGTCGCCCGTGCCGCCGAACCGGCGCACCCACCGGTAGCGCCCGTCGGGGTCGATGCTGGCGAGAAAGATGTCGCCCGCGCCGCGGCTGTGCATTCGCTTGTCGCCGAGCACCAGCCGGTTGCGAAAGACGCCGGTGATGAGGGTATTGCCGTCGGGGTCGACCGAGATGCCGTCGATCTCGTCCGCGTCGGCGTCGACATCGCCGACGGCCTGGGCCCACCTCAGCTCGGGCCGATCGGCCGCGGCGAAGCCCTGCACTTCGTCGGACGTCGCCGAACAGGCGGCGCTCGTTGCCACGGCGAGCACCAGCCCGGCCGCTCCCATCCACTTGATCCAACTCATGTCACTGCCTTTTCTATTGTTTCCGCTGTTGAAAGGGATCCCCGCTACCGCCGGGATGCGTGTTCAGACTGGATTACTCGCGACTTGCGTCGCTCGCCCTTCGGGCCATGCGCTGCGCGCACGTTCGCTTCGGCGTTCCACCTGCGCAGTCCCGCCTTCGCGGGAATGGCGGAGCAAGAAGGCACCTGATTCAGTGCGGGTGGCGGCGCCGGCCGTAGGTCGTGCGCCAGAAGTTGCATTTTTCGATTCGCAAGCCTTCCTTGACGGCAGGCGATGCCGCGATGACGAGATACGGATCGGTGCGGAGGTCGTAGGTCGGCCAGGCGGGAGCGTATTCGCTCGAGGGTCGTCCCGTGCGCGCCATGCTGATCCACAGTTCGAGGATCAGCTTTTCGACGCGGGCGTCCTCGGGTGTCGGCGTGTAGTGAGTAAAGTCCTCGACATGCTGGAAAATGTAGAGCAACTCGAAGCCGTGCGCCGCTCCCAGAAGCGTCAGGTCGAATCTCGAGGCGCCGCTCATCTTGTGCGTGTACAAGTAGCGGTACACGGGTTCGCTCTGGCCGCGGGCGAGGGCGTGGGCGTACAGACGCGCCGGGCACACGAACTGCCGATCGGTGGTGACGGCCACCAGGGCATTGTGTGGCAGGGAGTAATCGGCTGCCGGGTACAGTTTCAATATTTGCAGATACGTCGCCGGGAACCGCTGCTCGATGATGTTGCGATATTGGTCGGCCGTCAATCGCCACGGGATTCCGAACCTCGGGCTGGCGGTCTCCTGGGCATTGACCCCGATGATGACCGGGACTCCGCTGTAGTCGCCGCGCGCGAAAACTTTCACCGGGTGGTCCGCGAGGACGTAGCCGTCGATCGTCGGTCCTCCCCTTCCCACGATGTCGCCCTTGTCGGTGGTCAACAGATTGGCGGCGCGCAGCAGTTGTTCACCGGGACGGCCGCGCAGGCACTGGAGCGGGTCGGCAGCGTCGGCGCAGTGGGCGCCTTCGGCGATCTCCTTGCTCCAGGCGACCATTCGGGATTGCGGCTTCGCCGTGCAACCGCCGCTCTGGATGATGGCGGCATCGAAGAGGCCGGCCGCCAGGGGCGAGGCGAGGAGTGCGCAGACATCGGTTGCGCCGCCCGACTCGCCGAACAGGAGCACCCGATGGGGATCCCCGCTAAAGGCCGCGATGTTGTCGTGCACCCATCTCAGCGCCAGCATCTGGTCCATCAGCGCCCAGTTGCCGGAGGTGCCGGTCTTCGACTCTTCGTCGAGCGACGGAAGGGTCAGATACCCGAACGGGCCGAGCCGGTACTGCAGGGTGACGACAACGACATCGCCGCGCACGGCGAGCTTGGCGCCGTCGTAGAGGCGCACGCCGGAGCGCTCGACCGACGTCGACCCCTGGATGTTGCCGCCGCCGTGGATGAACACGATCACCGGCAGCGGGCCGGATGTGCCGGGCGCGGCAGGCCGCCAGACGTTGAGGTAGAGGCAGTCCTCGGCGCCGATCACCTCGTGGGTCTTGCGATCGATCTGGAGGCATGGCGGCGGGAATCGCTTCGCCTCCCGGGGCATTTCCCAAGGCTCGACGGGCACGGGCGGGCGCCAACGCAGCGAGTCGACCGGCGCCTCGGCGAAGGGGATGCCGAGGAAGGCGAGGGCGGCTCCTTCGTGCTTGCCCACCACGGCGCCCAGGTTCGTCTGCACGCGGGCTGCGTCAGGTTGAACGTCGCCGCGTTTCGCTGTGGGGACGGCGGCGGGGGACGCGTTGGGAACGCTGCACGATGCGGCGGCCACTGTCAGTACCCCCGTCGCCGCAAGCAAAACGACTCCCCGCTTGCCGCGGGAGCCAACCATCCATCTGTTCGTTTCCTTTCGCATCTCTCGTCCTCTTCCTTCCGTCATGCCGGCGCAGAGCGGTATTCGGTTAAAAAGGTGGCCCTTTTCGAACTTCGGACGTTTTTTTCGGACAGCATCGCGCTTGCGCGGAAATGATGGACAAGCCGGGAATTGCCGACATCATCTTGAAGCGCCACTGCGTGGTGCCGGCGTCTGAACCGGCGTCAGCTTTCCCATTCGTATGCGGTTTATCAGCCAGCGGCCGGCCGATTTTTGTAGTGCAAGTCGAATCGAACGCGTGGCGAATACGCCGCCGTGCGCCAGTTCCTCGCTCGTGACATAGCGAACCTCGCCCTGTACTTCACAACGACTGGCTGTCCCGCAACGCACTTGCGCGATGTGGATGTCTTGTGGCCATGGACTGGAGACGCGCCTGCCGGGTGCACTGTGCGGATCGGCAAGCCAGGTTTGCAATAATTGATCGGTGACCAATTCGCCGTAGTTTTTCCGCAGCGTCTGACGCAGGTCGTCCGGCGGGGCAAGCGTCGAGACTTGCCTGAGCCGCTTGCCGAAGCGCTCCACAACCTGTTTAACCTGGGTGAGGTTCGCGGAGGACGCCGGCGCCGCGACGGCCGCGCTTGCCGTCGCGGGCGCGCCGGGATCGGAGTCGGAAGCGGTCTCGTTTTTGCCCGTGCAGGCCGCGAGTATCAGAGCACACAGGATGATCACTGTGCCGCTTTTCATCCCGTCACGATTGACTGATAAAAGATTCATGTACGCCCTTTTTGACACCGGAATCCTTCTGCATCGCAAAGCGTATCACGAGTCGGCATCTACCGGGGAGCAGGTTGTGCCTTTACGGAAAAGCGGCGCGTGAGGCGGGGGCAAGCCGGTGGCTGCCGGCTCAATTTATCTGCCGCTTGGTCGCATTGGAAGCGAACCGGCGCGCAGGTTCCCCGATCCGGGTTCAAACGAGGCTGACGATGTAGGAGGCGGCGGACGGATAGGCGCTGACGATTTCACGAAGGTCCTCGCCGCTCCAGCCCTTGCGGATTGCGAGGCCGAAAAAATTGATCATCTCGTCGCACTGAGGGCCGAAGAGGTGGGCGCCGAGCACGCGCCCGCTTCGCTTCTCGAGCAATACCTTCGCTGCGGCATGGGTCTCTCCGACGCGCCGGGTGGGGTACCAGTTCGACATGTCCGAGTAACGGCAGTGCACCTCCGTGTCCTGTTCGTTTGCATCGGCTTCGCTCATGCCGACGGTGGCCAGCGGCGGGATCGTGAACACGCAGCTGGGTATGCCGGCGTAATCGACGGTTGTCGCATTGCCTTCGAGAAGATTGCTCGCGACGACGCCGCCTTCGAGGCCCGCGACCGGGGTCAAGGGCAATCCGCGGGTCTCAGCAACGTCGCCGGCGGCATACACGGCCGCATTCGACGGACTTTGCAGATAATCGTTGACCTTGATGCCGGCCTTTCCGTATTCGACGCCGCCCCGTTCGAGTTCGAGCCCTTCCGTCGCCGGCACGCGCCCCGCGCCGTGCACGACGCCATCGGCGTCGAAAACGCGGGTTTCTCCGTCCAGTCGGGTGCGCACGCTGAACTCGCCGTCGACTTTGGTGATCGCCTGAACTTCGGCGTTGACATGGATGTCAATGCCCGCGATGCGGCTGCGCTCGACAAGCTGTGCCACAAGATCCGCATCGAAGGGCGCAAGCGGGCGCTCCCCCATCTCGAGGATCGTCACTTCGGCGCCGGCGCGCACGGCAAGGTGGGCGAACTCGAACGTGATATAGCCGCCGCCGACGAATACGAGGCGCCGCGGCAGGTTTTCAAGTTCCATGAATTCGTCGCTGTGCAAGAGATGGCCGGCGCCGTCGAAGGGCAAAGGCGCCGGCTCTGCACCGTTCGCCAGAACGATCTTTTCCGCACCCGGATGCGCTTCGCCGACTTCGAGCGTGCGCTCGTCGATGAATGCCGCCTTGCCGTGAAAGGTCTCGATGCCGTTCTCCCTGAATGACTGTTCCTTCGATTCCGGTACCGAGTCGGTGAATGTTTTCTTGAATGCCATCAACGCCGGCCAATCCACCTGCAACGCCTCGTCGCCGTCGATCCCCTTGCCGTGCATTCGTTGCGCGGCCGCGATCACTTCGGCACCGCGCCGCAGCACTTTTTTCGGGTCGCAACCGCGTAACTGGCAGGTGCCACCGTAGGGCCGCTCGTCCACGACGGCCACGCGCCAACCGGCCTTGTTGCAGCGCGAAGCCACCGTGCTCGCGGCGACCCCCGTGCCGACGACGACGAGATCGAAATTCTGTTCATGGTTGGCAGTCATGGGCCGCTCCTCGTTTTTTGTTTGTCCTTGCCATCAACTCTACGCCCTCGGCAATGCGCTCTGCAAACCACCGGATTCGGGCTTCGGCCGCGCGAATTCTCGCCGGGGTGGCGAGATCGGGTCATCGGCCGGCTTCGGCGGCGGTCGGCGTGACCTGTGGCAGCGTGAACTAAACTGGGCAGTCTCCGGGGCTTCCGTGGCGGTTTCATGCGAAGCGACGCAATTCCATGGCGACCGTGATTTTTTCCTTGCCGCGGCGAATCATTGTCTGAACGGCTTGATACCGGAGCGGATGTGACCGATCAAAAACACCAACAGCGCTTCGCCGCCCTGTGGCATGAGCATCGAGGCATAGCCTTGAAGGTCGCCTCGATTTATGCGCGCGGCAGCGAAGACCGGCACGATCTGGTGCAGGACATCGGCATGCAGTTGTGGCGTTCATTCGCCGGTTTCGACAAGCGCCGCGCGAAGTTTTCCACCTGGATGTACCGCGTCGCGCTGAACGTGGCGATCTCGCATGTGAGACGCCGGTACCGCTCGCTCGACGAAGGCGTTGAACCGCTGGATGAGATTCATCTTGAAACCGTCGGTGGCGGCGCGGCCATTGCCGAACCGGACGAGCGCCTGGACAAGTTGTATGCCGTCATCGCCCGGCTTGGTGAACTGGATCGCGCTTTGATGCTGCTGTATCTGGAAGATCGCAGTTACGGCGAGATGGCCGGGATACTGGGCATCAGCGAAACCAACGTGGCCACCAGGCTCAGCCGTATCAAGCAGAAGCTGCGTCGGCAGATGGCCGGAGACGCGTCAACCCCAACCGGAGCATGACCATGGAACTTGAAGAACTGAAGCAGGCCTGGGCGGAAATGGATTTGCGCCAGGATGGCATGGAAGCGCTTTTGCTTGCCGACTTTCACGCGCGCGGCATGGACAAGCTGCGCAGGATTCTGGGCTGGAGTCTGGCGGCAAGAGTATTGGAGCTGCTCGCGTGGATTGTTTTCACGGCCTGGGCGGCCTCGTTCTGGGTGGATCACCGATCCGTAACGCACTGGCTCATCATCGGCCTGCTTTTGCACGCCTACGGCATTGCCGGTATCTGGGCGAGCGCGACGCAATTGCTCTTCCTCAGCCGCATCCGCCTGTTCGACGCGCCGGTGTTGGTCTTGCAACGGCGCCTGGCGCAGCTGCTCCGGTTCCGCGTCTGGTGCACGCTGGCGCTGGGGTTGCCGTGGTGGTTCCTGTGGTTGCTGGTGCCCGCGGTCGGCCTGTATCAGGTATCCGGCGTGGATCTGTTCGCTGCATCGCAGGCCTGGGTCTGGGCCTGCATGGCGGTGGGCGTCGCCGGCACGGCGCTCAGTGTATGGCTGGCACGGCACCTTCGCGGCCGCGCGATCCGCTCAGCATTTTGGCGGCGCATGGTCGACGACATGAGCGGCTGCAATCTGCGTCGTGCATCGCGGCAGCTGGACGACATTGCCCGATTCGAACGCGACTAGGGAACCTCTGAATGATTCGTCATTCCCGCGAAAGCGGGAATCCAGTTCCCTGATTTTACCGGGTTTCCGCCTGCGTGGGAACGACGTTTGATGAATGATTCAGACTGTCCCCAGGTCGGCAACAACTTTTTCTTTCCCCTTTGCAGGAATGCAGTCAGCTCAGCCAGCCGAAGCGATCCTCGGCATTGCCGGACTGGATGGCGAGGAGGGCGTTGCGCAAGCGCAGCGTGTTCGGGCCGATCCGGCCGTCGCCGACCGTGAGTTCGGCGCCATCGTGGATGAAGCTGCCGACCCCGGACAACACGGCCGCCGTACCGGAGAGCGCGGCCTCGCCGGTCCGGATCCAGTCCTTGAGTTCGGCGACGGTGAAGTCGCGCTCGATGACCTCGTAGCCCAATTCCCTTGCCAGCACGAGGATCGAGTCGCGCGTCACGCCGTGCAGGAATGCCGGGCTGAGCGGTTTGGTCAGGACGCGCCGGTCGTCGAAAAGGAAAAAGTTGGAAGCCCCGGTCTCCTGCACGTCGCCGCCGGGGCAGAACAACACCTGCTCGGCGCCGTAGCGGTCCCTGGCGTGCTTCACGTGCCTCAGCGACGCAGCATAGTTGCCGCCCGACTTGGCCTGGCCGAAGCCCGGCGTGGTGCGCATGGCCTGGTCCTCGATCAGGATCCTGAGCGGATGCGCGCCGCCGGAGAAATAGTCGCCCACCGGCGAGGCCAGTACGTACAACAGCGCTTCCGGGGAGGGTTTGCCGGCGCCGCCGATCCCTTCATGTGTGCCGATCAGGACCGGGCGCAGGTAGAGCGCCCCCGGCGGCTGCGGTACGACGCTTTCGTTCGATTCCACCACCCGGCGAATCATGTTCTCCACGATATCGAGCGGCGGGAAGGGCAGGCAGAGCAGTTCGGCGCTGTGCTGGAGGCGGACGAGGTGGCGATCGATACGGAAGATGCGAACCGGGCCATCGGTCGAGCGGAAGGCTTTCATGCCCTCGAAGCAACTGCTGCCGTAATGCAGCACGTGGGCGGCCGGGTGGAGGGACAACGGCTCGACGGGCGTGATCTGCGCTCCGCCCCAATGCCCGCCGGAAAAACGCAGGCTCGCCATGTGCGGTGCAATGACGCTGCCGAAGGGAGCGGGAGTGTCTTTCGTCTCTTCGTTGCTCATATTACGTGATACCCCGTGTGTTGGCAACGCTCCGCGGCGCGGTGCTCCGGATTGTACCGTATGGTTGCCCGATGCATGCCGGAGTCGGTAGGTTGCCCGGGATGATCGACGTCGCTCGCGGACTGATTCAACAAGGGAGGGGGCGGGATTCTATCGGATTGCGACTACTTTTCCTCGGCGGAAAAGATCGCTTCGATCGGCAGCTCGAATACGCCTGCGATCCTGAACGCGAGCGGCAGGCTGGGGTCGTACTTGCCGGTTTCGATGGCGTTGACGGTCTGCCGCGAGACTTCCAGCACTTCGGCCAGTTGCGCCTGCGACCACTCGCGCGCGGCGCGCAATTCACGCAAGCGGTTGTTCATGCGCCGATGTCCGGGAGGGTCCCGTACGTTGCGCGCTGCATGTCAGCACATTCCCTTGAGGCCGTACTTGCGCCGACACCACCAGCCGGCGATGCCGTAGATCAGGAACATGGCCGGCAGCACGAAGAACAGCCCGCCCTCGAACCGGTACACGCCGGCCATCTCCAGCATGCCGGCCGCGAAAGCAAGCAGGCCGACCACGCCGCAGGTGAGATACACCGTCTCCAGCTGGATGCGTTGCTCCATTTCGTCGCTCTCGCGCGTGTAGCGCCAGATGGTCACTACGACCCAGATCATCGGCAGCACCGGCAGCAGTGCGACCAGGATCATCACCCATGTCGGCAGAGCGACGTGTTGGAGAAATCCGAACACGAAGATCGCCAGGACATAACCGCCCATCGCCGGGAAGAAGGTGCGCAGGTAGCGCCGGTGGGCCGGGCTGAGCGGCTCGCGGCTCACCATGGGGACACACAGCAGCCAGGTTGCGCCGAGGATCAGCAGCAGTACCCCGAGGTAAAAAAGCGGTGTCCACAGCCACCAGCCGAGGGCGGCCAGGGGCGCGCCGGCGCCCAGGGCCCACATCGCCATCAGGAAGGTGGAGCGGCGCCTGGTCATGGTCCGGACTGCATCAGTCATGGCTTTTTACCTCGGGCAGGCGGGAGAGGAAATTGTCCAGTACATGCAGAAATTTCTGCGGTTGATCCAGCATCACGAAATGACGCGCGGGTGAGATCGTCACGACTTCGGCCTGTGGGTCGTTGGCGAGCAGGCTGGCATAAAAATCGGCCTTGTCCTGCGCGGTTCTGACCGGACTCCCGGTGCGCGCTGCGGTTTGCCTGGCATCGGGTGCGTAGTAGGGTGCGATTTCCAGAAGCGGCACGGTGATATTTTTCAGTCCCGGCCGATAGTCGGAGGCGTAGTCGTTTGCCGCATATTCACCCGTTGCCACCGGACCGCTCTTGCCGGTGAGCCGGGCGTAGCACTTGGCCATGGCCGGATCAATCACCCCCACGCGTTTCATGTACATCGACTGTTGGGCCTTGAACTGCGCCGGCGTCATGGCGGCCATGCGTGCCTTGAATATTTTGGCGCGTGCCTTGCGCTGTTCGGGAGTCAAATCCTGCGCGCCGGGGAAGACCGGCAGGCCGTCCACGGCCACCACCCCCGAGAGAAGGTCGTTATGTTCGCCGGCAAAGCGGATTGCCAACGTGCCGCCAATGCTGTGGCCGACCAGTACCGGATGATCGATATTTCGATCCTCGATCAGCTTGAGAAGCGAGGCGGCGGCCTGGTCCAGCAAGCCGGTCTCCTCTTTCGGCGCAGGCAGGCCGTCGAAGCCGGCCAGCGTCAGCGCGTACACCACGTGGTCGCCGCGCAGGTGCCGGATCGTGCCGGC
>JAKDMP010000187.1 GCA_030452225.1 Gammaproteobacteria bacterium | reverse complement strand
GAAGCGGGCGAGGCGGTTGCGCAACGCGAAGAGGAATTCATCTATGCCGGCAGCAAGGAAAGCGGGCTCGAGGGATTGCTTCACCTGAGCGGCGGCGCCAAGGTGCGGGCCGGCGACTGGAAAACGGCCGGCCAAGCATTGAACGATACGCTCAAGGCGGTCGCCGCGCTGGAGAAAAACGGGTTCCTCGGCCCTTATGCGCTGGTCGTGCCTCCCAAGCAGCACAACCTGCTGTTCCACCGTTACGAGGGCAGCGACGTGCTGCAGCTCGAGCATTTGAAACGCCTGTGCGAGAAAGGGGTGTACAAGGCGGAAATCGACAAGCCCGTGCTGGTGGATTCCAACGTGGGGCACATCGTCGTGGGGCAGGATTTGCGGTGCGGCTTTTCCGGCACGGACGGCATTCACTATCAGTTGTTCGCCAACGAGAGCGTCGTACTCAAGGTCGAGGAGCCGGACGCGGCCTGCGTCCTCGGCAACTGACGGCAGCCGGCCAGGGTGCGGATTCTCAGTCTCGATGGCGGAGGAGTCCGCGGTTACTACAGCGCGCTGCTGTTGGCGCGCCTGGAAGAGGCCCGGCCCGGTTTCCTCGACGGCTTCGACCTTTTTGCCGGCACGTCCACCGGTTCGATCATCGCGCTCGGCCTCGCCATGGGCTTGCCCGCGGGGGAGGTGGCCGACATGTACGGGCGCAAGGCGCCGCGCATTTTCGAAGTTACCTGGGGCGAGCGGCTGCGCGATGTCAACGGCCTGATCGGCCCCCGCTACAGCGCCTCGCGATTTGCTGCAGTGCTGCGCAATGTTTTCGCAGATCGCCGGCTGGGCGATCTGGAGCGCCATGTACTGGTGCCCGCCTTCAGGCTCGATGACGGCAACGAGGCCGGGCCGCGCCGCTGGCGCCCGGTGTTGTTCCACAATTTGCCGGGAACGGCGGGTAGGCCGCGCTTGCTACTGCGCCGTGTGGCGTTGTATTCGAGCACCGTACCCGCCATCTTTGCGCCCACCGAAGGCTACGTGGATGGCGGCGTATTTGCTGCGAATCCGGCGCTTTGCGCCGCTCTGGTGACGCTCGACGAACGCCATACGTTCGCGCGCCCCGGCCTCGAGCAACTGCAGCTGCTCTCGATCGGCACGGGGCTTGCCGCCTTGCATATCGGCTCCGAGGTTCGCGAGTGGGGGCTGGCGCAGTGGGCGCGTCCGCTGCTGGGGATGATGCTGGACGGCGGTGTGGAAATGGTGGACTATCAGTGCCGGCTGCTTTTCCAGGAGCGTTATCACAGGTTGAACCCGAGGATCGGAGGCGACCCGATCCAACTCGACAACGTTGACTCATTCGAACGATTGGCGCAGGCCGCGGCCGCGGCCGATCTGCAAGGCACCCTTGCCTGGCTCGATCGTGGAACGAACAGTGCAAAGTGAGAAGTGAGAAGTGAGAAGTGAGAGGGCGTGCACTCTTTTCGCATTCCTTTTCCCGCTCTCGTCGCCTTAGCCGACGAGCTGGTTCATGTCGAATATCGGCAGCAGGATCGCGATCACGATGAACAGCACCACGCCACCCATGGCGAGGATCATGGCCGGTTCGAGTACCGCCAGCAGTCCCGAGATCAGGCCGGCCAGTTCGCGTTCCTGGTTGATGGCCGCGCGCTCGAGCATCTCGTCGAGCGTGCCGGATTGCTCGCCGCTCGCGATCAGGTGGATCGCCATCGGCGGGAAGAGTTTTCGCTGCGCCAGCGCCTTGTTGATGGCTGCGCCTTCGCGCACCCGGTCGGCCGCTTCGATGACCGCTTCGCGCATCGGGATGTTGCCGACGACTTCGCTGGAGATGCGCAGCGCTTCGAGCACCGGTACGCCGCTGCCGGCAAGAATCGCGAGCGTGCGGGTAAAGCGTGCGGTGTTGAAGCCGCGCACTACCCGGCCGATCAGCGCCGAACGCAGCAGCCAGACGTGAAACGCACGTTTCGGTCCCGGCCTCTTCAGGGCCATGCGGATGACGATGGCCGCGACGATCAACAGGATCAGGATCAGCCAGCCCCATTCGCGGATCCCGTAGGAGAATCCGATCAGAATCTGTGTAACGAGGGGAAGTTGCTGGTGCATCTGTACGAACACCTGCACCACTTGCGGCACCACATAGGTGGTAAGTCCGATCACGACGGCAACGGCCACGACCGTGAGCAAAATGGGGTAAATGAGAGCCAGCGATACTTTCTGACGCAGGTCCTGGCGGCTTTCGGCGTAGTCCGCCAGGCGTTCCAGCACGGAGTCGAGATGCCCGGTCTGTTCGCCGGCCGTGACGGTGGCGCGGAATATCTCCGGGAAAACATGCGGAAACTCGGACAGGGCGGTGGCGAGTGAATGGCCTTCCATGACTCGGGCGCGGATCGCCATGAGCATGCTTTGCAGACGGGGTTTCTCATTCTGTTCGGCGCCCGCCCGCAGCGCCTCCTCCACCGGCAGGCCGGAGGCCACGAGCGTGGCAAGCTGGCGGGTAATCAAGGCCAGGTCGCTTGCGCTGATGCGCCGGCGCAAGGTGAATCCGCCGCTGCGGGCACGCCGGCTTTCGCGTTCGGCGACGCTTTCGACGGCGAGCGGAATGAATCCGCGCTCGCGTAGTTTCTGACGCGCGCTTCGAGCCGTGTCCCCCTCGATGACGCCCTTTTTTTCGCGGCCCGAGGGATCAAGCGCGGTGTATTCGAAGGCGGCCATCAGGGCAGGACAGTACGACGGGGAGCGAGAAAAGGGAAAAGCGGGAAGAGGCGTGGGAAGCGAGGCGCAGTCTCTCTGCGGCCTGCCGACTCGGCGCGAACGGCGTGGATGTGGGAGCGCGCTTGTTCGCGAAGGCAAACGCGATGCGAGAGAGCTGAGAGACGAGGCGCAAGGCACGGCGCAAGCATTTCCATCGTATCCCACTCACTCATCACTTCCCTGCACTCACTCCTAGTCTGCATTATTCATGGGGCATTGCGAGTGATTGCGGAATTCGCAGCAAGCCAGGCGCCGGCCTGGAGCGAAAAGCATAGCCGTAGCTATGGTTTTCGTGAAGGCCAAGCATGGCGCCGCGAGGAGCATG